>JBAUOG010000495.1:0-9118 GCA_049579625.1 Bryobacteraceae bacterium | reverse complement strand
CATGACGGCGGAAAACCGGCCGGACCGCATCGCTGGATCGATCCGTGGACATGCATGCGGCTACCTAAGCAAACCGTTTTCGAAGGCGCAACTAACGGATGCGCTGGCCGACGCCCAAACATTGCGGATGGAAGCAGACGATATCGAAGTCCTTTCGGATAAACCTAACTGGATCGCTGTCAGGGCCCGCTGCAAACTGGACGTCGCCGGGCGGCTTGTCCGTTTCTTTCGTGAACTGCCATCGGACGTGGATCAAAATGAACGCGACGACGCGGCAATGGCGTTTCGCGAGTTGCTGATTAACGCGGTCGAACACGGGGGCAAGCTCGATCCCACGCGGAAAGTCGAATTGCACTTTATCCGCACAAGCACGAGCATCCTTTATTACGTCCGCGATCCGGGAGAAGGCTTCTCCTTGGACAAGCTGGCGCATGCGGCAATATCTCACCCCGGTGATCCGACGGAGCACATCAAAGTTCGCGAGGAATTGGGTATCCGTCCCGGTGGTTTTGGCCTGCTGATCCTTAACAACTTCGCCGATGAGCTGATCTATAACGCCAAAGGCAATGAAGTGATTTTGATCAAGATGAAATCGGTTTCGGGAACGCAATAGGCCAATGGGTTTTTATAGCGTAAAATAGTCGCTATCCGGTGCTATGCCCGACCACGTAATGGCAACGCCCAGCTCGCATATCCGGCAACCTGAGAGCCTGCTGGACGGTCAAAAACGCATTCTGACCATGATCAACGAGGACAGACCCCTGGCCGAAACGCTCGACGCAATCTGCCGGCTGATCGATGGCCAGCAGGACGGGATACTCTCTTCAGTACTCCTGATCGACGATAAGAGCGAGCACCTGTTGCATGGCGCGGCTCCGCATCTGCCGGAGGCCTACTGCCAGGCGGTCCACGGTCTCAGCATCGGCGTCGGCATGGGATCGTGTGGCACCGCTGCGGCAAGCGGCGAGCAGGTGATCGTGGAGGATATAACGACGCACCCCTACTGGGCGGCATTCAAATCTCTGGCGTACGACACGCATGGCCTCGCCGCCTGCTGGTCGACTCCGATTCGCGCTTATGACGGCAAGGTTATAGCGACCTTCGCTATTTACCACAAATGGCCCAAGTCTCCCACGCTGAACGAGCGCAAACTCATCGACTTTACGGCACACCTGGTGAGCATGGCGGCCAATCGCGCCCGCGAGCGCAATTTCCTCGAATCTCAGGCCAGGTAAACCATCGGAAATGGAAGCGCTTTATGCCAGTGCCCTCGATGCATGGCTGGCGGGTAACGAGAGCGACGCGCGTATTGGGGCTTACGAGGCCGGCAAGGCCGGTGTGGCCGAGGGCCTCGGCGCCGTGCTCGCCATGCAGCGACGGGTCCTTATTCAGTGCGCACGCCGGGACCCTTCTCAGAGCGGTCGGATTTACGAGGCGGCCACCCACCTCATCGAGGAGTTGCTTTCTCCCTTCGATAACGAGCTGATCAGACTCAACGACTACCGGAGCGAGCAACTTGTTCTGAACGAGCGACTGCGCGAGCAGACCGTGAATCTCGACCATCTGAATGAAGCCCTGCGACACGCGAAAGCCGCGGCGGAAGCCGCCGCCAGCGCCAAAGCCGACTTTCTGGCGAACATGAGCCATGAGATCCGAACGCCTCTCAACGCCGTCATCGGCATCACGGCACTCCTGCTCGATACGCATCAGACGCCCGAACAGCGACAGTTCAGCGAGGTCATCCGCTCCTCGGGCGACCATCTCCTTACTGTGATCGAGGAGATCCTCGACTTCTCCAAGATGGAGGCCGGCCGCATTCAGCTGGAGGCACGCCCGTTCGTGCTGCGCCGGACTATCGAGGAATCGCTCGACCTGGTCGCCCTGAAGGCAAGCCAGAAACGAATCGATCTCGTCTACAGCATCGAGCCCGGCACGCCCGTGACCCTCGTCGGCGACCCAGCCCGTCTCCGACAGGTCATGCTGAATCTGCTCAGCAACGCCATCAAGTTCACCGAACACGGCGAGGTTGCTATGAACGTCTGCTCGCGTTCATCCTGGGAGAAACACGAAATCGAGATCAGCGTACGCGATACCGGTATCGGCCTTACAACCGAGGAACTGGGCCGGCTCTTCCGCGCCTTCAGCCAGGCGGACGTTTCCACGACCCGAAAATACGGCGGTACTGGACTCGGGCTTGTCATCTCGAAGGGACTCGTCGAAAAGATGGGCGGCCGAATCTGGGCCGAAAGTCAGCCCGGCGCGGGTTCCACCTTCCGTTTCACCTTCACCGCCTCCGCGGAGACCGAAGCTCAGGCAGACTCGGGAATGCCCCTCGCGATACCCGGCCTGGCCGGCCGCCGTGTGCTCATTGTGGATGATAACGACACCAACCGCCGCATTGTCATGGCCTATGTCCGTGAGTGGGGAATGGTGGGGGTCGAGGCGGCGGGCGCGTGCGAGGCACTCCGCATCATCGAAACCGAAGGACCGATCGACCTCGGTCTTGTCGACCTCGAGATGCCGGGTATGGACGGCATCAGCTTTCAGAAGAAGGCACAGGACCTCGTGGGCCTCCGGAGTATTCTTCTTTCCTCGCGTATGGACGGACCGGAAGAAGCCCGGCGCACCGGCGCCAATTTCTTCCAAGTACTCAACAAGCCAATCAAACCATCGCTTCTGTACGCGGCCATCCTGGAGGCACTCGGTTCTCCGATCCCTGCCGCCAGGGCTTTATCGGTGTCAGGCTTCGATAACGAACTCGCCATCCGCCACCCTTTGCAGATTCTCGTCGCCGAGGACCATGCCACCAATCAGTTCGTCGCCCGCAGCCTGCTCGGCAGACTAGGTTACCAAGCCGACTTTGTCGAGAACGGCCTTTTAGCTCTCGAGGTTATTGCGCAGCGCCCCTATGACTTAGTCTTCATGGATGTCCAGATGCCCGAGATGGACGGGATTACGGCGACAAAGAATCTGCTCGCCTGCGCTGGTCAGGGGCCGCGCCCGCGCATCGTTGCGACCACCGCAAATGCGACCGAAGATGATCGCCACGCCTGCATTGACGCGGGAATGGACGATTACCTCAGCAAGCCCATCAAGGTTGAAGAACTCAAACAGGTTCTACTTCGGTGCCCATACCGGCGAAGCGCTTCGGTCACGCCGCAGGCAGCCGAGCGAGGCTCGGCGTTAGACTCGTCAACGATCGAAGAGCTGCGCAAATCTATGGACTGCGACGATCTGAAGACTCTGCTTCGATTGTTTGCGGCGGATATTGAACGTAGTCTGCGGGAACTGGAGGGAGGGCTTTCCGAGCAGGATTTCGCGAAGATGTGGCGCGCTTGCCACTCACTGAAAGGAGTGGCTGCGAGCGCAGGTGCTCTCGTGCTCTCCGAAGCCGCTCAGGCTATTGAGGAATCCCTCCGGAATGAACAACGAGATCGGGTCATCGACAGCCTGCCTCTGATTCGCCGCCGCGCCGAGGAAGCCCTCGCTGAACTGCCGCTCCTGATTGATGCAATTTGATTCTTTCAGCCAAGGTCGTTGTTTCCCGAAACCCGGCAGTCAATATGGACGACTGCACGTAGGGCAACTTCGTCGACTCCGGATTGCTGCCCGCGCCGCGCTTATATCAGCGGATAGGCGTTCTTAAGCTTGCCCCCCAAGTAATGAATGATAAAGGACGCAATCATTCGCATCTCCTTGTCGCTGCGAAGACGTCCCGTCCCTAAGATCCGATTTCCTTCGGGCGGATAACGCGCCACCCGGAGAGTGCACCGCGCCTCTGGATTCCAAGTGGTCATTCTCCGGATGGCGGACTTATACGGCCAATCTCCGCGCGATCTTCTGTGATGGAAAGGCTAAAGATTCCGGAGCAGCACGTCCAGGATGGTTTGGACGAACGGGTACGGCTGGGGGGTAAGAGGTTCGGCTTCGATCGAGTAGAGCCCTTTGTATCCAACCTCCTTCGAAATCTGAATCGCCCTGGCCGAGTCGAACAGATTCGGCATGTACTTAAAATGGCTGCTTGTGGCCATCGCATACATGACGCGCAAACCTGCCTCCCGCGCCGCGTTGTCCGGGAATGAGGCGACGTCGGGATTGGCCCAGACCCCGGCGGCCCTGATCAAATTGACCTCGTCCTCCCAAGTATGCTCAGGTGGCGCGACTGCGGCGCTGTTTGGAGATCCGCCCGCGCCGTCACTGTCGCCCCCGTTCGGCACCGTCGACGACACGTATCCTGGCGGGTCGTCGCGATTCTCCACGGTCACCATGACCTTCTTCTTATCGGCGTACGCCTTAATCGTCTTCAAGGTCTCGTTCGCGGTGGTACGCACATCCGGTGCGAGCGTGCCCTGGTTGATCATCACACGCGGAGCGGAGAGGAACACCGCACGGTCGATCCATTGGTTCGTCAGCTCAATCGTTTCCGACCGAACAGCCGGATCCGTGGTCGAAATGTTGTGCGCTCCGAGTTCCAGGACCAACTGAGTCACCCGCGATTGAGCTTTCGTCAGACGGTTCTTAAACTCTCCTAGGTAGTCGGGCTCGGTCGAGCGGAAGTGCTCGTGCTGGATCTCCAGATTATGGATTCCATAGCGCTGCGCCATCTCGTCGGGAAAATCATGGATATCGAGGGTTCTGTGCGGATCGTGTGGACGCGCGGCGCTCTTGATAATCAGATCGAAACTATAACTCATGACCGCGACGCGATCCATTTTGGCTCGATCCGCGGTCTGCCCCCACGCTCTGGCCGCTCCGGCGGCAACGGCCGAACCGATAAGAAACTCTCGACGTTTGATCATTTGCCCCGGTCACAACGAGATTGGCGATTGGGTAGTGGAATCGATCGGGTAGTTCCTGGATACGAATACTTCCAGAAAACCGGCCTTTAGACCCCACGGCATCGACAGCCGTTACCCGGAAGTCATTGCCTATTCTACCGTCAGCGCCGCATCATACACATTCGTCACGCCCGAGCGGCAACCATCACAAGTGCTAAACCCGGATAAACCGGATGGTGCCGGTCGGCGATACGCGCGAAGACCACCTCGCCCGGCTGAACAAGCGGGCGCTGGTGTATGCTCTCGGTGCTGCCGGTCCCGTGGCTGGTGGACCTGCCCTCCGTAAAAGTTTGGCTGGTGCCGTCAGTGGTTGAGGGCCCCTCCGCCTCCGAAAAGGACTCGCCGAGCGTTTCACTCGCGCTACGATAGCTAGCGAAATCAGCCCAAGTATCACGCAAAGGCGGTCTGACTCCCAAAACGGGATTGGAATCACTCCCCTTAAGTCGGCTTGCTGACCCTGGTTCCGCTGCTTTGGCCGCTTCACGCATTTAAACCGGCCAATGTTCTAAGTGAGGGATTGGCGCTGAGTCGGGGAAAGCGATATTCTTTTTTCGTTCGAAGCTAACTTAACCGGAGGGTGAAGGCGCAGGTTAGCAGAACGACTCTTTGGCAGGACGAGTTCTGCGAGCGAGGCCTTCACACCCGCCTTGATTCTCTTTATCGCACTGCCTGAGACAAAAGACAACCTCGATCCGGGGTAGTTCCGTTAGACCGCTTACCGCGGCAATGCCCACTTTGCGGAAGGCACACGATCATCGGACACGGACGGCGGCTTCGGCCCGCCCACGATGAGCGGTGCGAACGAATCTGGGTGCGTCGTGGAGTGTGTCGACCGTGCCGGAAGACCTTCACAGTTTTGCCGGACTGGCTTGCTCCATGTGCGCCGTACACGCTGCGTTGTCGGCAGCAGGCGTGTGAGCGGATCAGTGCCGGCAATTCGATGGAGCAAGCAGCCCCGCACTGCCAAGATCCGGCGCGTTTGCCTGATCCTGCAACGGTGCGCCGCTGGGCGCAACGGAGACTGCTCAGCATGTGGTGGTGGGTCAAGGCTCGCGCAAGGTTTGAACATTTTCTGCAAGCACCCACCATCCTTGCCTGGGATCTGACCTCTTTTTGCCGTAATCTCCCGCTAGAGGCAAGAAGTCCATGAGCACGCGAGCTCTCGACGAGTTAAAGCAGCAGATTCCGCTGCTGGATTATTTGCAGTCGCAGGAATGGAGGCCAGCGCGGGCACTGCGAGGTGGCCGCTGGCTGGGATTGTGTCCGTTGCACACCGACCACAAGCCCAGCTTCCTGGTCGATCCCCACAAGAGCTTGTTCTACTGCTATGGCTGCGGCCGTGGTGGGGATGTGATTCGCTTCGTTGAACTTTACCATCAGGTGAGATTTCCGCAAGCTCTGACTATGTTGCGAGAGTGGTGCGGTGTAGCGCCGTTGCTCAACGCCGCCATCGAGTTTTATCGCTTTCAGTTGCACCGTTATAACGAACCACTGTCGTATTTAGACCAACGGGGACTCCGCTCGCCGGAGGTGATCGAACACATGCGAATTGGCTACGCAGCCGGCGGCGGCTTGCGAGGTTGGCTTACGCAGTTGGGATATCCACTCTCGGTCCTATGCACTGCTGGCCTGATCACGAAGGCTGGCTACGACAGCTACATTCGACGCATCATCATCCCTCTGGAAAGCAATCTCTATGGCCGCAGTATTCGTAGTTCGGCACCAGCCCATCGCTTCTTACCTGGCTCGAAGGGCGGCTTGTATTTATGGGAGCCAGTGCGTCGCTGCACGGAAGTGATTCTAGTGGAAGGTCTGTTCGATTATGCAGCGGTGTGGCAGGCCGGTTTTCACAACGTCACCTGCTCGCTCGGAAACCATCTCAACGCTCGCCAGTTCCAGCAACTATGTGACGGCCCACGCACTGTCTATCTGACTTTCGATGCCGATGCCAATGGCAGTGGCCCACGCGCCGCGCAACATCTTTCGCGTCGTCTCTGGGCGCAAGGAATCAAGGCTCGTCGCGTTCGCCTGCCGGACGGGTACGATCCGAACAGCTTTTTCGTGGAAGGTGGCCATGCCAGCCAGTTCCAGTCGCTGTTGGAGGCGGCTCAACCATGACTTTCTGTGTCATACACCAACCCTCTCCCGACAAGGCACGTAGTCCGGTCCGCTTGGTCGAGCGGGCCACCGGCCGTGAAATTGAGTGGATCAATCGTTACCTGGATTACGAGTGCCTCCGCCGCTTATCGACCGCTACGCTGCGCAGCTATGCCTACGAGTTGCTGCACTTTCTGCGCTGGTGGGAGAGTGTTCATCACACTGAATCCGTGGCCGAAGGCGAGATCAAGGACTCGCTCTTGCTGGAGTATGTGCGCTTCCAGTCCAGCCAAAAACCCGAATGCACCGGTGCTACCATCAACCACCGTGTAGCCATTGTCGATAAAGCCTTGCGCGTTGTCTTTCCTAACGCTCCCGCGCAAGTGGCGCCTGGTTTTCAGAAGACCTACTGGCAGCGCGCCCCTATGGATCTCGGCCGGCCCAAGCCGGCCTTGAGTCGCTTGCGGGTGAAGACGCCCAAGCGCGCGATCGTGCCTCTGTCCATCGAGCAAGTGGCGCGCTTCTGGTCTAGCTTCCGCACCTCTCGTGATCTGGCCATCGTGGGTCTTTTGCTAATGCAAGGACTGCGCTCGCAAGAAGTTCTCGATCTGAATTGCGAGGATCTTCTCGCATCGGAGGCACAGATCCGGGTGCCCGGCAAAGGCAACAAACTGCGCTTTCTCCCGCTGGCTCCTGAAACCATTCAACTGCTCGATCACTATCTACGGTTGGAACGCCGTGATTTCAAAACCACCGCCCTCTTCGTCTCCCTCAAAGGCCGCGCTCGTGGCGCCCGCATGACCGCTGCCGGGTTACGTTCGCTGTTCCGCCATCATCGCCAGACTACCGGCGTCACCAGCGCGAACCCCCATCGCTTCCGACACACCTTTGCCTCCGATATGCTGTGCGCCGGTGTGAGCCTGCCCGCCCTCATGCACTTGATGGGACACGCGCACATCCAAACTACTCTCATCTACGTGGAAATCACTCCGCTCGATGTCTTCCAGCAATATGCGCGTGCCGTAGCTCAACACATCCGGCCCCTTCCGGTAACACCGCCATGAAGCGCTCTCGCCTTGCCCCGGTGGAACATCCATTGCTTCCCCTTTTCCAGCGCGCGGTTTACTCCCTCACTGTGGCCATGGCCCCTGACTCTGCTCGCTCATACCGCGGCGTGGCACGGCATTTCCTGATCTATCTCGAAATCGAGCACCCCGACATCGTCACTCTTGCTCAGCTGCGCCGAGATCCACACATCCTCGGTTGGCTAACCATGTTGCAATCCCAGAGTCCACCGTTGGCGACGAACTACTACATCCACCGGATTGTTCATCTGCGGGGTCTTCTTCACGAACTGGCATACACAGAGCAGCTGCCCCAGCTTGCTCACCTCTTCCGCCGTGAAGACATTCCCCGCCCTCCGCAACGCGTCCCGCGCGCCCTGCCTCCCTGGCAGGATCAATTGCTCCAGCAAGAACTGCTACGCCGCAACGATCTCGGCGCCAATGTCTTTCTGTTGCTTCGTCACACCGGCATGCGCATCGGCGAAGGGGTCGATCTTTCCTTCGATTGCCTGTATGCCGCTACGCAAGATCAACGCGCGATTCACGTTCCTCTCGGCAAGCTCAAGACCGAACGCGTCGTCCCCGTCGCTTCCTTCGTCTGTGACTTGGTTTACCGTCTCCGCTTCTTTCGCTCACTCGATTCCTTGCCCCCAGACGGCCGCCTCCTGGCCCGCCACGGCAGCCGAGCGAGGTTGGTGAAACGACTCCGCGACTACTTACACGAAGTCACCACTGCTGCAGGCATCTCCTCGCGTATCGTCCCGCACCAACTGAGACACACATATGCCACTGAGCTAGTTCGCTCCGGGGTTACCCTTCCTGTTCTCATGAAGCTGCTCGGCCACTCCTCGCCCGCGATGACCATACGGTACCTAGATATTATTTCGACCGATGTACAGCGCGAGTTCGACATGGCCCGCTCGCACCCCAGGCACCTTGCGCCACCCCCCAAAGCTCACGCCCTCTCGCCCCGCACCGATCTCGATGGCGTCCTTGACTCTTTGCGCACCACGCAACATGTTATGGAAATGTTCCGCCGCACTCTGCCCGACGGTCCTGCGCGAAGCCATCTGAATCGCCTTTCCAACCGGCTCACCAAAATCCTCTCGCTTACCCGCA
>JBAUOG010000494.1:0-2764 GCA_049579625.1 Bryobacteraceae bacterium | reverse complement strand
AAGCGAAAATGAGCAAGAGTGTGAAAAGAGTGGTCGCGGTAACCCAGCCGCGGATGAAACGTTGACGGGCGCTTTGCCAGGTAAGCATTGGTTTCGAGGCCATGTCCGTGAGAAGAACAAAGCCGGGGGAAGTAAGAACCGAGGATAGCAGGAACCGGCCAGGACTTAGAGGTGGCCGCGCAGGTCTCAAAATGACAGTCACAAAACTCAAATTTTTTTCCAAAATGTAGAAAACATTTCTTTTCAGTGTTTTGGCAGGGACAGCGACCCGTCTGTCGTGCGTCTACCGTCAGCCGAGGCTATGCCGCCAGTATCCTAAAACTGGGCCTCGGAAGCCGAGGTCATCGGGAGACTTCTGCTCATGGTTAGGAAATGTGTTCTTCGGTTACTGGTTGTGCTAACCGCCGCGGTTGGCCTGGTTGGTCCGGCAGGCTCGCAAACGTTGGTGGATCTACAGCATCAAGCGCGTGGGATCGATTTTACAGGAGCGGCCTATACAAAACCGGTGCGCGCGGGTGGTGCCCTACCCTCGACATGTATGACGGGGGAGGGTTTCCTGCTTAACAGTGCGCCGGCTGGATCGAACTTATACTTTTGCTTAGGCCCGAACGTGTGGGCTTTGCAGGGAACATCCGGCGGATCTGGTTCTTCCGGCTCGAACTCGCTAAACAGCCTAGTGACTACGGTAAGCGGCCCGACTTTGACGATTGGAGCAGGCTGTTCCAACTCGGCGCCATGCAATGTGAGAGTAGGATCAATCGTTTATGCCATTACGAATGCCGCAACAGCCAGCCTCCAAGGTGGCAGCGGAACGGCGTATGTGTATGTGTCATCCTCGGGGACCTTGACGGTCGGTCACAATCTGACCCTGGCTTGCACTTCGGTCTGCTCCGCGGTTTCCGGCGTCACGGGATTCCCAACGGATTCCTTCCCCATAGCGATCTGGGCGGCATCGTCCGGCACCTGGGGCAGCGGCACTGATGTGAGGGCTCCGTACGGCAGAGACCTTATCACCACGTCATCAGGTTTAATCGGGATCTTGGGGCAAGGCGTTTTGACCATCTCGATCGACCCATCCCTTGTGAGCCTGCACGTTGCGGCACCCGGTTCTTCATCAGCGGCCTGCACGTCGGGGACATGGGCATCGGATGGCAACTACATCTACCTATGCATAGCAACAAACACGTGGAAACGTGCCACGTTGTCGACGTTCTAGCAGCGCAAACGGAGAAATAAACTGCCATGCCAAAAACCTTACTCTTGATACTTTCGCTAACTGCCTCTTCTCTCGCTGCGCAGCAATTCACAGTTGATGCCAGCCATGCGACGGCGACGCAAGCGATTCTGACGTATACGCCGCCGTCCGGCTCGGCCTGCACGGTTCAGGTGAGCGAATCCGCATCCCTAAGCCCGCTTGACCACGATGTCGACCCAAGCCTGTTCCCGGGCGCCAATTTGGACAGCCGGCCCGGCACTGTGACCAACGGCTCAACGAGGAGCTTTGTCGCCGGCGCCCGGCGCAGCGACCTTGCGACGGACAACAAATTATATTCCAGAGCGCTTCAGGCGAACACCCAGCATTATTATCAAGTCGCTTGTGGCTCCACTTCAGTTACAGGTCAGTTTCTGACGGCTAACCCTCCGTTAGGAAACAACTATTCTGATAACCCGCCCTTCAACACAGCCGGGTTTGGTAACTATGGTTGGCCCACTATCGACTGGACGGACCAGAGCAAGGTTTATATTGATCCCTTGACGGGAATTGCGATCAAGCGCTTCACGCTGCCAGGGGCGTTCGGTTATGTGATTGCCGGTTCCTTACCGATTTACTCCGACATCAACAGTGCGTGGACGAACGCAAGCAATATCACATCTGGAGCCTCAACGTCGCTGGCAACCTACGCCGGAGCCGCAAGCGATCCCATCTTCGTCGCCTGGGATAACAACAACTTAGATCCTTCAGGAACTCAAATAACTGGCTATAATCCCTCTACTCCCGCACTCGATAACGTGCAACTTAACGTCTTTGGAAACGGGACCGATTCGACGGCAGCAAACCGTACCGTGAGTGTGTGCTTGACCTATTACGACTCGCACACTTGCCAGACCAGTTGGTACGATATCGTTCTTCCTCAAACCCTTGTATCCAATGCTGTCAGCTATCCAGCGACGTTTCCCAATGCTGCCTTTTGGTCAGGCTGGGGAACCACGCCACCGCGCTCAGCGCTTGGCGTTTGGTCCGCGACCGTAAGCGTGAGCGGAAACACCGTTACAAATACTGTTACTGCAGGAGCATTTAACACAGCCTGGAAAGCAGGCGCAAAGTACTATATTGCCGGGTCGTCTCCCGCCTGCACGAACAACCTTTGCACAATTGCGGCGGTGGCTAATAACCAATCTATGACGATTGTTGAATTGCCCGGTACGTTGACCAACGTCACGGGATACAGTGCGTCGGCAGGGTTCCTGATTCGTAAGAAAACGGGAGTAGGTTCAGTCTCTATCTCGGCAGCCTCACAGTACACTACCTCTCCTATGGCAATCCTTCCCGGACTAGGCGGATTTCCTCTCTGTAGTTCTAATCCGGTCACCGTTTCTTATGCGGCAGACGGCGTAACGGCGATTACTCCAGTGGCGGGAGAACTGTGCTTAGTCGCGACAAACCAGAGTGGCAACGACGGTCTCTATCTATTGATTCCTTCGACGGGCGAGGTTCGGTTTCTGAGTCCGCTCTACGTAGACAACCGTTCGCAAGGTACTCCAG
>JBAUOG010000493.1:0-6656 GCA_049579625.1 Bryobacteraceae bacterium | reverse complement strand
TCAGATATTCTGTTGCCGTCTGCCCATCGATCTTCTTGGTGTTTCCGGTCTTGTCGTCCTTAATATCGAAATCAACGTTCGCATCGCCGCTTTTCATCCGTTTCTGCATTTCGGCGGCGGTTTGCTTCATCTCCTCGAAGGTGGTCACGGTGTAGGTCTTTTTCGTGTGGTTGATGTTCGTCATGGTCCCGGCATCCAGATCTGTGATGGTGCTGGTGAGAGAACCGATTCGCGCCATCTTGTTTCCCTTCAGATAGACCGCGTACGTTTGATCCTGGAAGGCCTGGCCCATCATCTTGCCCATAGGCCCGTTGGCCATTCCGCGCATCATCTCAACCAGGCTGCCCCCTTCGAAGCGGACCGTCTCCGAGTAGCTCGCGTCCGCGAACAGACAGCTCACGGCCGCAACGGCCAGAATGCCAATACGAATTGCTGCTTTCATGTTTCCTCCTCCGAAACTCTTATGGCCGGCCGAAGCCGAGAAAGCCGAGACGAATCACGCCTCGGCAGGCTAGCGGCCTGCACCCCCCGATAACAGGGTTCTATGCTGTTGATGTGACTATCACGCGGCTGGTTGAGCTTCTGGGTACCCGCAAACTTTCCCCGGTCGAATTGATCGAATACACCATCCGGCAGATCGACCATCATAATCCCACACTCAATGCTTTTGTGGCTACCTACCCGGACCCGGCACGAGGGGATGCCAGACAGGCTGAGGCGCGCTATCAGCGGGGCGAGGCGCGCCCGCTCGAAGGTGTGCCTGTCACCATCAAAGACAGCCTGGATGTGGCCGGCTCGCCCACCACATGCGGCAGTTTGCTTTACAAGGACAACCGGCCGGCCCACGATGCGACCTCCGTGCGCAGGCTCCGTGAAGCCGGTGCAATCATTGTCGGGAAGACGAGCTGCCCCGAATTCCTGATGAACTACGAGACCGACAACCGTCTGATTGGCCGCACGAATAATCCCTGGAATGTGGAGCGCACTCCGGGTGGCTCATCGGGCGGGGAAGCCGCGGCGATCTCCTCTTTCTGTTCCTCTGGTGGCATCGGCAGTGACGGTGGCGGTTCGGTGCGCTGGCCGGCGCACGCCTGCGGAATTGCTGCGTTGAAGCCGACTCCGGGCCGCGTCTCGGCTGCAGGGCACCTTCCCGTGATCAGTCATCCCGGCGGTTTGTTGGGTGTCGCCGGGCCCATGGCACGCACGGCGCAAGATGTGAAGCTGCTCTTTCAGACGCTCGCTCACTTCGACGTACAAGATCCTTTCTCGACTCCCATGCCGCAGTCGTGGCCCAACCTCGCGGCTTTCCGCAAACAGGGTCTGAAGATCGGCCTGATGCCTGGCTGGTACGACGTACCCGTCCAGGCCGCCATCGCTGAAGCCGTCACCAAGGCGGGCACGATCTTCGAGCAACTTGGCTACACTGTGGAACCTTTTCGTCCTACGGGCCAGGAACGTGCGCCGAATCTTTGGTGGTTCTTCTTCGGTCAGCTGTTTGCGCCACTAACTCTGGCAAATATCGCGGGGCGCGAGGATCAACTGCATTGGACTGGGCTGGAACTGCTTGATATCGCCAGGAAGCAGGAAGAGCCTACCATCCCGAAGCTTCTCGAGAACATGGCGCTGCGCGACAAGCTACGCAGTTCGCTGCTTGCCGAGATGGAAACCTACCGTGTGCTGCTGCTTCCCGCGGCTGGTGTCACGGCCTGGCCGCATCGTACGCGCCGCTGGCCGACGCCGAAGAAGGAGATTGGCCTCTTCGAAGCCATGATGCCTCTGACGCCATTCAATCTGTTCGGCATGCCCGGGCTGGTCATCCCGTTCGACGTGGATTCGGATGGCCTTCCATGCGGGGTCCAACTGGTGGGACGGCCATATGATGAAGAGCTGCTGCTCGATCTCGCCATCGAACTCGAGACGGCGCGCGGACCCTTCCCGGCTCCGCCCGGTTATGATCCACTCGTCCGATAGGTAGCGGAGACATCACATGGCGCTTGAGGAGTATTCCCGCAAACGAAAGTTCTCGGCGACACCTGAGCCGAAGCCGGAAGCCGCAACGCGCAAGGACGAGGAGAAGGCCCCGTTGTTCTGCGTGCAGCGCCACGATGCCACGAACCTTCACTATGATTTTCGGCTGGAAGTCGATGGCGTTCTGGCATCCTGGGCGGTTCCTAAAGGGCCCAGCATGGACCCCGCCCGTAAGCCGCTGGCCGTCCACGTTGAAGATCATCCGTACGACTACGCCCGCTTTGAGGGTAATATCCCGGAAAAAAATTATGGCGCGGGCAGCGTCATGCTCTGGGACATCGGCACTTACGAAGTGCTGGGAGACGCCGCTGCCACCGAGCAGATCAAACGCGGCGATTTCAAGTTCGCTCTACATGGGCACAAACTGAACGGCAGTTTCGCCATCGTTCGTATGAAACCGCGGCCGGGGACCAAAGACAAGGGCCGCGAATGGCTGCTTATTAAGAAGCCCGATGAGTTTGCCGTGGCCGGTTGGAACGTTGAGGACTATGCGCGCAGCGTCCTCACCCAGCGCACCCAGGAGCAGATTGCGGCGGGGGAAGATGCGCCGAGTCTCGACACGATGAAGGGCGCCAAGAAGGCCGTCATGCCGAAGCACGTCGAGCCCATGATGGCAACGCTGGCTGCCGCTCCGCCACCCGGTAATGACTGGGCCTATGAAGTGAAGTGGGACGGCGTGCGGGCCCTATGCTTCATAGACGATGGCAAGCTGTACATTGAATCGCGCGCCGGCAACCGCTGCGAACAGCAATATCCCGAGCTTCACGGTTTACCCCGATCGATCCAAGCGAAGCAAGCGATTCTCGACGGTGAAATCGTGGCGATGGATGAGAATGGCCGCGGCCGGTTTGAGCTCATCCAGCACCGCATCTCGGTGAAGGGCAGCGCCGTTCAGAAGCTTGCGCAGGACAATCCCGTAACCCTTATCCTGTTTGACCTGCTTTACCTCGACGGCTATGACTTGCGCGGTGCTACGCTTTCCGACCGCAAGGCCCAGTTGGAGCGAATCGCCACCGAAACGGAGCGCTTCAAGGTCTCGAAGGTCTTTGAGACCGACGGCGAGCAGATGCTCGAAGCAGCGCGGCAACTGGGTCTCGAGGGTTTGGTCGCCAAGGATCCTAACAGTGTTTACGAAAGTGGCCGGCGTTCCCGGAGCTGGTGGAAGGTGAAGGTTGTCGACGAGCAGGAGTTCGTCATCGCGGGGTACACCAAGGGGGAGCGCGAGTACTTTGGCGCGCTGGTGCTCGGCGTCTATGAGGATAAGAAGCTCCGGCATGCGGGGCAGGTCGGGACGGGCTTCGACCAGGCAACCATGAAGGCGATTCACGCCCGGATGAAGCCGCTGATCTCCAACAAATGCCCACTCAATCCGGCCCCTCGCGTGAAGGACGTCATCTGGCTGGAACCGGAATTGGTCTGCGAGGTGCGTTTTCTGGAATGGACACACGACCACATGCTCCGCGCGCCCGTCTTCCTCGGCCTGCGAGACGACAAGCCCGCCAGCGAAGTGGTAAGGGAGGAACCCGTGAAGGTCAAGGCTCCGGCTAAGAAGGCGACTAAGAAGGCCGCCAAGACAGTGGCATCAAGCGAGCCGGCTGCTACCAAGGCGCTTCGCAATTCCACGCAGGCCATCGAGCCCACACAGCTTTCCGGCAAAGACGCGGTGCTGGAGGTAGATGGACACCAGCTCAAGTTCACAAATCTGAAGAAGGTCTACTATCCTTCGCAGAAGTACACCAAGCGCGACGTGATCGAATTCTACGACCGTGCATCGACCTTTCTTTTGCCCCACCTGCGGGACCGGCCCCTCTCCCTTAAGCGGTATCCGAACGGCATCGACGCCGACTACTTCTTTCAGAAAGACACGCCGGAGTACTACCCGGATTGGATTCAGCGTGAACCCATCCTGGAGCATGAGGCCCGCGATCGACAGAAGGAGAAGACGAACCACTACGTGATTGCCAATAACAGGGCGACGCTCCTGTATCTTGCCAATCTCGGCTGCATCGATCAGAATCCCTGGTTAAGCAGGATCGGCTCTTTAGAGAACCCTGATTGGGTGCTCATTGATCTCGACCCGGTGGAGTGCCCGTTCGACTTGATTGTGGAAGCTGCCCAAATCGTTCACCACCTGCTGGAGCGATTTCACCTGCGGGGCTACGCCAAGACGACGGGTGGCGACGGCTTACATATATACATTCCGCTTGAACCCGTCTATACGTTCGATCAAGCGCGCAGCTTTGCGGAGATATTGGCGACTCTAGCCGCGCACGAATCTCCGGATCTCTTCACCACGCCCCGCAGCGTGAATAAGCGTAAAAAAGGTCGTGTGTACTTTGACTGGATGCAGATCGGAACGGGTAAGACCGTTGCCGCTCCGTATGTGCTGCGTGCTTACGACCACGCGCCAGTCGCGACGCCGCTGGATTGGAAAGAGGTCAAGCACGGTTTGAAGCCGGTGGACTTTCACATCCGCAATGCCATAGAGCGTTTTGAAAAAGTCGGTGATCTCTTTGCGCCGGTACTGGCGGGTGGCCAGCGGATCGAAGATGCCCTGCAGCACGCCGGGCGGTAGGGGAATGGCAGCCGATAAACGCGAGTGCGCCGGGATAAACCGGCAAGCAGAAATGCCAAGACGTCGTGGTGGCCGCGCTGCATGATCGCGAGGACCCGGACACCATGGGGTTGTGGGGCTCCCAAGAAGGGTCAGCGGCAGTTGGCGGCACGCAGTCGCCGTTAGGCGCGGAGGTCGGAAACTCCCCGAGAATAGCTTTGAGAAAGCGCAGTACATCGGAAGGCGACATAGCCGACATAGGCGCCGACACGCTGTCGCAAGCAAAACCGGGGACGGTGACGCAGTACGAATTCCGTGAGCGGCTGGTGAGAATTCCGATCACGAATCAAGGGTCCTGCAGTACGCACAGTGCACAATAGTAGCCATGGCCCGAGCCCATGTCTTGAATACATTGCTACTTGCCTTAACTGCCTCCACCAGCCTCATTGCGCAGGGGGATAAGATTCGGATCATCGCCTTCGGAGCACACCCGGACGATTGCGATATTCGCGCATCGGGAACAGCCGCGCTGTGGGTAAAGGCTGGCTATCCGGTTAAGTTCGTGTCGGTCACCAACGGCGATGCGGGCCATCAAACCATGCACGGCAGGGAGTTGGCGAAGCGCCGGCTTGCTGAGGCAAAAGAATCGGCACGGCGACAAGGCATTGAGTACGACGTTCTCGACAATCATGATGGGCAGTTGCTGCCCACCCTCGAAGTGCGCGAACAAATCATTCGCGAGATCAGGAGTTGGAATGCGGACGTGGTGCTCGCCCCGCGGCCGAACGATTATCACCCTGACCATCGCTACACAGGTGTGTTGGTGCAGGATGCTGCTTACATGGTGGTGGTGCCGAACATCGTGCCAGACACGCCTGCCCTGCGCAAGAATCCAACCTTCTTCTATTATCAGGATGGCTTCCAACGCCCGAATCCGTTCCGGCCCGATGTTGCCGTGTCGCTGGACGACGTGATCGATCAGAAGACCAACGCGCTGGACTCGCATGTTTCGCAGTTTTATGAGTGGCTGCCATGGGTGGATGGGAAGTTACGTGAAGTTCCTCAAAATCCCGCCGAACGGAAGGCTTGGCTCAAGCAACACTGGAATGCCGAGCCAACGCCGGCCATTCGCGCGGCGCTGGTGAAGTGGTATGGCCCCGAGATAGGAAACAGCACCAAGTACTACGAGGCTTTCGAAATCTGCGAGTACGGTGCGCACCCCGACGACGCGCGTCTCCGGCAGTTATTTCCCATGCTGCATTAGTACCTACGCAGTTCGGTCACTGTCGTTTCCGGCAGGATGTTCTTCGCGCATGCGCTTCGTGTTTAGGGGCGTGAAAACGCCCGGACTGAACCGCGCCACGTGAGCAAGCGGACCTAATGCCTGGCAACCTACTTCCAGCGTTTCGACAGAGGTACGGCCTCATGAGAATACGCCAGCCTACTCAGTTTGTGAGCGTAGACCAATGCAGTCCTGCTACCCCTTATTACTTGGTGGGCACTTAACAAAGCAAGTCAAAGCCTTTAGCATGAGGTCCAGGAGATGACTTACTTCGATGCAGTCCTTAACTATTAGAACCACTGTTCTTATGGCACTATTAGTTGTCGCGAGCATTCACGGCCTTGTAGGAACCATCACTCTGGTAAGCAACGGATCACTCACTAATGACGGCTCAGGCACGACCTACGCAATTACGCCCGATCCGGTCTGGGCTGCCCAACTCAATGCCCCCAACGGCACAGTCTCCAGCTGGGTCTTGGACGTCTCGACGACCACGAAGAGCTCGCCAGTCGCTTCCACGGTCAATTTCACCGATACATTCACTTTGACGGGTGACCCCTCACTGTTTTTCGGCTCCATCACGGTCCTGGCCGACGATTCCACGTCCGTGACCCTGAACGGCCATCTATTGCGGGCGCTGAATCCAAACCAGGGCACAAATTGCGCCAATGCCCCCATTGGCTGCCTGACTTCCACGCAATTGACCATCGCTCTGCCCTCGGATGACTTTGTAGCCGGCCCGAACCTGTTATCGTTTGGCGTTCGGCAGGGAGTGGCGAACACCCCCTTCGG
>JBAUOG010000492.1:0-5577 GCA_049579625.1 Bryobacteraceae bacterium | reverse complement strand
GAAAAACTCTGCACGGAACTGGAAGCTTTTCGTGTCCGTGACTGGAAAAACCTTAAACAGAGACGCATCAATCTCGATCAGGTTAGGACCCAAGAGACTGTTTCTGCCAGCGTTGCCATATGTCCCTGGAGCTGCCAGAGTAAATGCGGCGGGGTTGAACCAGCAGTTGACAGATTGATGTCCAACCGGACACCCATTAGCTGCCTGAGCATCTTGGCCGTAACTGAAATCGTAGGGATTCCCAACAACGGATGCATGCGGAGACCCGTAGGCTTGTGGAGAATTCGCCGGATCGAAAAAGCTACCAGGGGTAAAGTAAAAGCCACTCTGATAGGTGAAGATCCCACCGAGCTGCCATCCCCCAAAGATCTGGTTTACAATTGGGTTCCAGTCGGAGCCGATAGCCTGCCCCTTTCCAAAGGGCAAATTATAGAGGAAATTTGTAACCCACCGGCGGCGAATATCAAAAGAAGAGTTTGAGCGGTCTAAACTGCGATTCGCCGAATCGCGCTCACAGTCTCCGTTCCCTCCATCATTGCCGAGCGCAAAGCACAGAGGCGCATCGTCGATCGAATGACTCCAGGTAAAGGACGATAAAAATGAAAGGCCATTTGAAAACCTTTTCTCTACCTTTACTTCCAACGCATTGTAACTGGAGTGTCCGGCCGTCTGCTCGAGCGCAATGGGCCCATAAAGAGGATATGCACGGCGCGTCTGAGGGTTGCTGTTCTGATCCGCGGTCGGAGTGGGCTGATTCAGATCAATCCCCGTTAAGAGGTGGTTGCCAGCCGAACCGGCATACGCGACTTCTAAAACAGTGTTCCAGCCAACTTGCTGTTGAACGGCAAAATTCCAGCCTATCGAGTAAGGATACAGCGGCTTTGTGTCGAACGCATACAAAGTCGGGGGCACGAGCACCTGACTGAGGTACCCAGCAGGGAAGCCTGACACGATGCTAGTCACTGGGCTTACTGGCTCGTGAGTCACCGGATCGATCGGGCCCGTCGGTGGCGTTGACGCAATCACCGAGTTAGCCCAGGGCAGGTTTAGCGGACCAGAAGCAGTTCCGGGCGGATAAGGGTAGAGATAAAAAATGCCAAATCCGGAGCGAATTACCGTGCCTGACGTCGGTTGGTATGCGAATCCGACCCTGGGTCCAAAATTCCAAAGCGAATTCCTGAACAGAGTATCGCTATTTAGATACTCGACCGGCAAGCCAGCCGGAGGAGCGGGCGCCTGGTTTTTGCGGGCAGTCGGAAGTTGAAGGTATCCGTTAGTCGGATCAAAATTAGTGACTCGGTTAAACTGTTCGCCCAGGGTGCTTCCAAAATCCCAGCGTAGTCCTAGATTCACGGTGAGTTTGGGTGAGACCTTCCAGTCGTCCTGTATGAATAGCGCACCTGTTTGGCGAATGTTTTTAGCGTCAATGCTGCTACCCATTGCATTACCGTCTGGAATTCCGAACAAGAATTGGGCCCAGCCGGACCCGTTGGCCGCCGCTCCACTCACGCCGCTCGCATTTAGGTCGGCAGTCAGGATCCCGCTAAAGCTGTAAGCTCCAACCGCGGAGCCCTGAGGCTGGTATTGAACCCACCCATAATTGTTGAACGCGCCGCCAATTTTAAAGGTGTGTGGACCTCTGACCAGACTGATCGTGTCGATAATTTGTGTGCTTTGTCCTTTGTAGATTGAGGGCGTCCACGCTGAAGCTCCGAACCCACTCACGTCAGAGAAACTGAGTGATGGAAGGCCTCCCAAGATGCCCGGCTGGTAGTTAATTCCGCCATACCCTAGGGTCGCAGGATTGAGGCTTGTGTTGGCTAGGCTCACGGTAGCGGAGTTTCGCGTCCAACCGACACGAAACTCGTTGACCGTTGTCGGAGTGAAAATGTGTGTTTCGCCGAACGCCGCGCCCAGTTGTAGCGTCGTTGTGTAACTTCCGCTTCCCGCTTCGCCTGGGAACTCGGGGACTCCATAGGAAGGCGTGTCGGTCATTGCAAAACGGTAGGAGAGATGATCCTTATCTCCCCATTGCTGGTCTATCTTGATGTCAAACCGATTGTAGTTACGCGCGAGTGATGGACTCCAGATAAAGTTGTTCGGGCCGCTGTTCGGCTGGGGAAGAAGTGGGATTGTGTTTGCTGCGGCAGGGACGATCTGAGACGGATTCAGCACGTTCGCCTGGCCGTTATAAATAATCGGATTTCGAGCGAAGCCAGTGCTTCCGTTCTGACATGACACTTGGTGAGTGGTCGTTGGATCGAATAGTTGGCCCGTATCGTAGACTGCACCAGTGCAAGGGTCAGTGAACGTTTGGCCGGTGAGCAGGTTTTGGAAATTGCCTTGCCGATATGCAGCAGATGGAAGAAAAACGTTTTCTGTCGTGCCTTTGGCTGACCGAAATCCCTCGTAATCACCAAAAAAGAACAGTTTGTTCCGCCCATTGAAGACTTTCGGGATAATCACTGGGCCGCTGATACTACCTCCGAACTGATTCTGCTGATACGGCGCGCGCGTCGCGGCAAAGAAATTGCGAGCGTCCAAGACAGTATTGCGTAAGTATTCATACGCACTGCCATGGAAATCGTTGGTGCCGCTCTTCAGAATCACGTTTACAACCCCGCCCGCCGACTGTCCAAACTCAGCCGAGTAGTTATTTGTTTGGACCTTGAACTCCTGTACCGCATCAGGAGATGGCGATAAGTTCCAGGCGTGACCCGATTGGAGATTGCCCTGATAGTTGGTGTTATCTATACCATCCAATGCATAGTACTGATATTGAGTCGGCTGGCCGCTGATCGCCGGACTCCCATCTGGACCTGTCGCTACCCCTGGCACCAGGGTCAGTAGCTGCATTACATCTCGTCCATTAAGAGGAAGATTGGTAATGGCTCGTGTTGAGATCACCTGCCCGATCGAAGAGTCCGCGGTCTGCAAGGGTGGAGTGACGTCAGTCACATCGATTGTCCGAGCTTGCGAGCCAACCCTCAGACTGAACTTTAGGTCGAGTGTCTGTTGGATTTGGAGCTCGAGGCTTTTCTTAACTTCCGTGTCGAAGCCCGCCGCCTCCACGGTCACCTCGTACGTGCCTATGCTTAGCAGGGCGAAGACGAACTCCCCCGAGTTTCCAGTTTTGGCAGTGCGGGTTGCGCCGGTTCCACTGTCTCGCAGCGTTACGATCGCGGCTGCTACCGCAGCGCCACTAGGGTCGAGCACCGTGCCGGATATCGTGCCTTTATCCTGTTGGCCGAAAACCGCCGAAGTGGCCAGAATAGCCAGAAAGCAGGTATAGAAGACTTTCTTAAGAGTCAATTTCTGTTTCTCCTCCCCGAGGCGTGGTTGAACACTCCTCCCCCGGGGGTGCAAGTCCCAGTACTCTACCTGGACTCGGGAAGCGCCCCTATAGGCGAGTGGGCGAGTAGCACCACCCACCGCAATGAGCCCCGCGTGTGCGGCGACCAAAGGCGAATATTTCTGAACCATAGCGACGACTTCTCGGACGTGCCCGAAAGGGTGATGCGAAGTTATCATACCTGTGCGACAGGTGTCAAGACTTAAGATCTCTGACTTAAGATCTCTGACTTAAGCTCTCTGCCGGGTAAAGGAATGCCCAACCTTGAGGGTCTGGCCAAACGGGACTGGTCTTGGTGATTTGTTTTTTCGCTCATTTATGATAGGTAATGCCCGAGTGTCGAGGAGGCTTTTTGTGCTCGTTAAAGGGAGACCTGCCAATCGCCACCCATTCCGGCTGTTTTTCGCGGTGATCGGCGTAGGGCTCTTCGCGCTTCCGCCGGCGGTCAAGGGTCAGGACGGCGCGGCGCGAGCATCGAGCGCCAGCACCTCCGACTACGCCGTCATCAAAAGCGCGATTAACTCGGGTCACTTCTTAGAAGCGAAAGGCATACTAATCGCCCGCCTCCAGACATCGCCGGCCGATGGTTATGCCCATCTTCTGTTAGGGATCGTACTGAGCGAATTGAACGAGGGGGAAAACGCCGAATTCCAATTCCGGGAGGCAAGCCGTCTGCGGCCCCTCGACTCAGCGCCCCATACGGACCTCGGCAACTTACTGGCAAGCCGTGGACGGCTAGAAGAAGCGAAGAAGCAGTTTGAAGAGGCCCTGGCTCTAAACCCGCGGGACGCTGCTTCACTCTCAAATCTCGGCTCCGTCCAGATGTCCTTGAAGCAATACCGACCAGCAATGAAGTGCTTCGATGCCGCCTCCCGAGTCGCTCCCGGCGACGTGCGAGCTCTGCTGGGGCTATTTCAATCGCAGCTTAAATTGGGTCTGTCGACGCCTTCCCAGGAGACTGCCAACCGGCTTCTTAACCTGCCCGGTTTGGACGAGCAAGCGGTCGAAATCTTGGGCGCGACCCAGGGGGAGTCCGGCGACTACGTCGGCGCCGTCCGAACTTTTGCGAAAGGTGCTCGCTTATTTCCGCAGTCGCAGACCATCCAATTCAACCTCGGCCTGGCGCTGGAGAAATCAGGAAACCCTGGGCGTGCCGCCACCGTGCTTGAAGCGCTTCGATCGAAGCAGGACACGCCCGAGCTGGAAAATGTCCTGGGTGGAGTCTACGAACACGCTGGACAATTCCTGGCGGCGGTGAAAAGTTACCAACGGGCTGCCGAAGAGGAGGCAACGAACGAAGGCTATCGTTTCGACTACGTCTCCGAACTGCTCGCCCATCGGAATTTTGAAGCAGCGCGCCTCGTTGCGGAACGAGCTGTTTACGACTTTCCGGAGTCGGTTCGAATAAGCGTTGCGCTCGGAATGGCGCTCTTTGGTCTGTCTCGGTTTCAAGAGGCGCAGTCGCTGTTCCTCCAGACCGCCCGCCGATTCCCTGATGCAGAACTTCCTCTCATCAGCTTGATCCTGTGCGCTGAGGTGAGTGAGATCGCGCTTCCAGAAAGTACGGAGCTCTTGAACGCCTTTTACCGGAATCACCCGACGCAATTCATGGCGCCGTATCTACTGGGACGTACCGCATTGAAGAACGGGGATCCGGCCTCGGCAGCAACTTTGTTACAGGTCAGCATCAAACTGCGCTCCGATTATGCTCCATCCCATTTCGAGCTTGGGCGGGCGCAAGCGGACTTGGGCCAGATGAACGAGGCGATCGATCAATACCTGGCCGCTTTAAAGCTTGACGGCGATAAAACGGAGATCTGGTACCGCCTCACCCTTGCATACCGTAAGCTCGGTCAATCGAAGCTGGCCGACAAAGCGGAAGAGGAGTTTAGAAAGGTGGGAGCAAAGACCGGGAAACCAGATCTCGTGCAGACATTTCTGTACAGCACTAGCAAATGAGGGTCCTGGCCATCATCGCTTTGTTACCGCCGGGTCTGTTGCACCGTTATGACCGGTATGATACCCATAAATGGTGAGAGGCGACCCACTAGCATGTCGGAGAAAAGGACGTTCCAAACAGCACTGACCGCAACACTACTTCTAGCGGCTGCCCACCAAGTCATCGGCGCACCCAGTCAAGCTGGCGCTCGCAATCAAAATGGAATGAAGACCGTGCAACCGGCGGAGGTGAGCGGTCCGCTCGTCAATCCTTATGCCGGGTGGGG
>JBAUOG010000491.1:0-1978 GCA_049579625.1 Bryobacteraceae bacterium | reverse complement strand
GCGAAGGATGGGAACGGCAAGTTGTGGATAGCGTTCACCAATCTCGATCCGAATCAGCCGGCGGAAATCGAGGCAAGCCTCGCCGGCCTCTCAGCCAAGTCCGTATCCGGAGAAACCCTGTCCGCACCCAAGGTCGACAGCGTCAACACCTTCGACTCACCCAATACGGTGGTGCCGAAACCAGTTTCGGCAAACATTCAAGGCAGTAAGCTGATTCTGAAGCTAGACCCGAAGTCGGTAACAGTAGTCTCAGTTGAGAAGTAATGGAAGCTGGAAATACCAGTCTCAAGCCACGAGTCGAGTGGCAAGCTTCATCGCTTGCAGGCGATATAGTTGAAAGTCCACATCAAAGAGGGAGTTACACATGCGGCCGCTCGGAGTATTGATTGCCTTGTTATCGAGTTTTTGCTGGGCGCAGGGGGCGGGCGATTTCCAACCCTCTTCAACGAACGTCTGGGGAGCAGAGTATCCACGGGTGGACGGCACAGGCAGAGTTCAGATCCGCTTGAAAGCTCCCGACGCCATGAAGGTGAAGTTGAACTTCTGGAGCGGGCCGAAAGTGGACATGGAGAAGAAGCCGGACGGATTCTGGACTGTTACCACAACTCCGCTTGTTCCCGGATTTCACTACTACACGTTAGTCATTGACGGTGCGGAGGTCAGCGATCCCAACACTCATGCCTATTTTGGCGGTGGTAAGCCCGCCAGTGGAGTCGAGGTTCCCGAGCCGGGCTCTACCTATTATTCAATTCAGGATGTGCCTCACGGCCCGGTGCGGGAGGTTTGGTACAACTCGAAAGTGACGGGAACGTGGCGGCCCGCCCTGGTCTATCTGCCGCCGAACTACGACACGCAGGTCAAGGTGCGCTATCCAGTGCTCTATCTGCAACACGGGGGCGGCGAGGATCAGACAGGGTGGATCCGGCAGGGCCGTGCAAACGTCATCCTCGACAATCTGATCGCTGCCGGAAGCGCGAAGCCCATGATTATCGTCATGGCGTATGGGTATGCCCGGCGTGCCGGCCAAGCCCCGCCGGACTTGACCGGAAAGCCTTTTGGTTCTCCGGAGATGTTGAAGGCCATGCAGGACATGGCATCGGCGTTCGAAGATGACGTGACGCAGGTTCTGATTCCTTACATCGATTCGACCTTCCGAACTCTCTCCGATCGCGATCATCGCGCCATGGCAGGCCTTTCAATGGGAGGGATGCAGACATTCCAAATCACGCTCAATCATTTAGATCTTTTCTCCTACATCGGCGGCTTCAGCGGTGCGGGCGGGATGCTCGTGATGGGCGACCGGAAACTGGATCCGAAGACCGATTACAAAGGGGTATTTGCCGACCCGGCCGCGTTCAGCAAGAAGGTCCATTTGCTCTGGCTCGGCGTCGGAACTATGGAGCCTGAGCGAATGCGCGCGGGACTTCTGAGGCTGAATGCCTCGCTCGACGAAGCTAAAATCCCGCATGTCTTTTACGAATCGCCGGGGACCGACCACGAGTGGCAGACCTGGCGCCGGGATCTGAAGGAATTCGCGCCGAAACTCTTCTAAGAGGCTGCGGGGGTAGATGCGGAGAACGTCTTTGGCAGATCTTCGAGTTAAGTTTGCCCCTAGGGCTCCAACATCTTCGACGACGGTCCCACGCTAGCTTGAACGGAACAGCCCATGCACGACGGAGCAGCGCATGCCGTGCTCCGACTCTAATAAAGTGTTTTGTGGCGGCCCAAAGCTAGCCAATGCAAGGCTTTGCGCGGATTCCGCCTGATAAGTCGTTATCGTCTGTGATCCTCGAATAGCCTACTCGAACGGAAACGGCCAAACCGTGGAAGTGCTCGTTTAGCCGCCATTCAGTTGCGCGGCCCTTCTCTGCCCAGCCACCTAACCCGCATATCTCACAAGCTGGTTTGAGGGGGCAAGTTTGTGCGACTGGGGCAATTCGAGGCGGCCATTTTTGAATTGAGAAAAATACTGATCGAT
>JBAUOG010000490.1:0-2589 GCA_049579625.1 Bryobacteraceae bacterium | reverse complement strand
AGCGCCGGAGTGCACAGCCTCAATGATGAAAAAGGTCGCAGCATTTTCATCGGAACGGCGCGCTCCTCAGCTCATCGGGGACACCCCGGCCTGATGTCAGGCTCACTTCCAGCGTCTCAAAGCGCCGGCGAGCGCCAGCTCGCCGTGCGCGCTGTAGGCGTGTCCCCAAACGCGACAGAGCTCGTCAAGCGCGGGCTTTCTAAGACCTCCCAACCAAGTATTTTCAGAGCAACCGCGCGCGTAGCAAAGCGCTGCCGCACCGTCCCCGGCCCCGTTTGGTCCCGGTCTACGCCGATCTAGACGGCCGATTCGAGCGGATTTGCCCGAAGCAGCCGGCAGGCGCGAGTCAGCTCGGCTCCATCAGCTCCTGCCTCCCTCCCGTTTGGCCAGGAATCTCTCGGGATAGGCCGATCCTAACCTGAATGGCCTCAATTACTTTCCCCGTCATATCGGCCTAACGCACTTGGCCAGAATCATGTCCGCCCTGCGGCATTTTGATCCCGAAGGATTCCGGGCAGCCTCGGTGCATGTTTACCCGAGGCCGATTCCTTTTCCTCCTTTCGCTCGTGTTCTTCGGCGTCGCCGGCATCAGTCCCGCCCGCGCAGCAGCCCTGGAAATTCACATCCATAACGACGCTGGCCTTCCGCCGGCAGTCCTGGATCAAGTCATGACACAGCTCCAGGCGATTCTAACGTCCGCCGGTGCCTCGGTAGATGTTAGGAACTGCCAAGGAAAGGACAATCCCTGGTGCCAGCAGCCGTCAGCCGGCGTCAAGGTCCTCTACCTCCGGATACTGCCCGGCGAAGGCCCGAAGATCAAGAACATGCGCAATCCCGCGTTGGGAGCAGCCGTCGCCGACGAGACCGGCGGAGCCTATGGTTCTGTCTTCCTGGCAACCATAAAGGACCAAGCCCAGTCAGCCAACGTGCCATGGAACGTGGTCGCCGCCTATGCCACCGCGCATGAGATTGGCCACTTGCTCCTCGGCTCGAACGCCCACACCCGCACCGGTGTGATGAAGGCGGCCTGGGACGCGAAGGACATGTCGGCGATGTTCCAGAACGGCGTCCACTTCAATCGCGAGCAGCAACAGTTGCTGGCGAATTGCTGCGGCGATCGCCACGGCACCGAAGTGGCAGCCGCTCACTGATGCGCCCGCAGACGCAGAATAGAGATCCGTTTCCGCCGAGAGCGGCTCTAAAATGTGAACGGCTTGACGTCTCGCCCTCTTCGCGCCTCCACCGTGGCACAGCCTTCAGGCTGTGCTTGGCATCGGGGAACACGGCTCGGCGAAAGCGCAGCTCGCCGTGCGCGCTGTGCTCTCCGTTTCGGAGCAAGGCGTGTCTCCAACGCGATAAAGCTCACCTCCTCAATGTCGCGGCGCTTGCACGCTCACACCCCCAACCAAATCGCCGCCCCGGCGGCCTTCCCAGCTTCCACACCCCCCTTTTCGCTCTTAAGCCCATCGGGGACACCCCGGCCTGACGTTGCGCTCACTCCCAACGTCATCAAGCGCCGGCGAAGCGCGAGCTCGCCGTGCGCGCTGTAGGCGTGTCCCCAACGCGATAAACTCCCCCAGTCTGCCAGCGTTTCCCTCGCACGCCACCCCTTTTCGCGCTACAGTGACCCAGAGGTGTCGCGCGTGCCTGGACAGGTTCGCTTCGGAGCCTATGAGCTGGACGTTGCCGGCATGGAACTGCGCAAGAACGGTGTGCGCATTCGCCTTCAGGAGCAACCGTTTCTTGTCCTCTCGACTCTGGTGGCCAAGCCGGGTGAAGTCGTCACGCGGGAGGAACTCAAGGACCGTGTCTGGGCGAACGACACCTTCGTCGATTTCGACCAATCGCTGAACAAAGCAGTCAATCGCCTGCGGGAGGTCCTGAACGACGACGCTTCCCAGCCCAGATACATTGAAACCGTTCCTCGCCGCGGCTACCGGTTCGTCGCCCACGTCCAGGACGTTAGTCCTGCTCCCGAAACAGTACCTCCGGTGATTGATGGTGGAAGCGTTCTCCCCAACATCCCCGCCCCGGCAGTCGGGGGAACCCGCGGCCGGCAGTGGCTTATATGGGGATTGAGCGCTGCGCTCGTTCTTCTGGCTGGGGCCTGGGGCTGGCTTTGGTGGCATTCCAGACCGACGAAAACCGTGGTACGTTCTCTCGCCCGGCTGACCTACAACGGCGTTTCAGTCAGCCCGTCTGTTTCTCCCGACGGGAAACTGCTCGCGTACCAGGCGACGATCGGAGGGTCCAATCCGGAGATCTGGGTCCAGCAGATGGCCGGCGGCAAGGCCATCCAGATCACGCACGAGAGGGAAGGGGCACGTAACCCGTCCTTCTCCCCCGATGGGACACAGATCGTGTACGATTCGCCTCGCGGCATTTATGAAGTCCCGGCACTTGGCGGTGATGCGCGGTTCATCACCAGTGATGGTTTGTACCCAGTGTATGTTTCGGGAGGGTCGGCCATCGTATTCTGGCGCCCAGTCAACGATCACGGCCACCTTTTCACGGTCCCTCGTATGGGAGGGGCTCCGGTCGCGCTCCAACCTGAGCTTGAAACCTTTTACAGGGCCATCTCCCCCGATG
>JBAUOG010000489.1:0-2974 GCA_049579625.1 Bryobacteraceae bacterium | reverse complement strand
TCGGGACGCCCGTCGCGGTGGCGGCGGCGATCCTCTCCGGTCTCGGTTTCTCTGCCTTCTATGCGTCGGGCATCTGCCTGCTGGCGAACACGGCGCCGGTGGCTTTCGGCAGCATCGGCATACCGCTGGTGACGCTGGCGGCCACCACGAGCCTACCCATCAACGATCTCAGCGCCAACGTGGGACGCATCTGCGCGCCTCTGTCGCTGATCATTCCGGCGTATTTAGTGATGGTCATGGGCGGACTCAAAGGCTTACGCCGCGTATGGCCGGCCGCCGCACTCTGCGGAGCTTCTTTCGGCGGCGTGCAGTTCCTGACATCCAACTTCATCGGCCCATACCTGACGGACATTCTAGGCTCGCTGGCTGCAATCGGTTCGCTCGTTCTTCTGCTGCGCTTCTGGAAGCCAGCGGAGACGGAAGAGGCCGAAGAGAGCGGCAAGGTTTCCCCACTCTCGGAGCGGCCCCACGGCCTGACAATCGCTAGAGCGTGGTCACCCTACTTTCTGCTGATCGTCTTCATCCTGATTTGGAGCGTGGACGGAGTCAAGGCGGAATTCAATAAGGTGAGCTGGGTTTTCGGCTGGCCGGGCTTGCACAACATCGTCCAACAAACTGCTCCGGTGGTTCCTAAGCCCACACCGTATGCAGCGTTGTACCGGCTGCGCTGGCTTGCCGAGTCCGGAACCGCATGCGCCGTTTCTGCGATCGCGGCGGCATTGTTTTTGCGCGTCCGCCCGCGACGCCTGGCGCAGCTTGCCGTCTTATCCGGACGCCAACTCACGTTCTCGTTTGTAAGCGTCACCACGGTGCTTGCACTCGCTTTCCTGATGAATTACTCCGGCGCGACAGGCACCCTGGGGCTGGCTTTCGCCACCTCCGGCAAAGCATTTCCCTTCTTCAGCGCGATGCTGGGCTGGCTGGGAGTATTTCTTACGGGGAGCGATACATCCGCGAATGCGCTGTTCGGGAATCTGCAGAAGATCACGGCGCAGAGTCTTGGCCTGAAGCCGGCGCTGATGGCCGCTGCCAACTCAGCCGGCGGCGTGATGGGCAAGATGATCAGCCTACAAAGCATCGCGGTGGCTGCGGCCGCAGCGGGTCTCAAGCCGGAAGACGAACCGAAGCTATTCCGGTTCACGCTTCGTCACAGTATCTTTCTAGCTTCGCTGATTGGCTTACTGACGCTGGCTTATGCTTACGTCTTCCCGAACTTTGCGCGCTGAGGCCTGGTGAGCATCGAACCCGCTCTCGATGACGGCTTTGCCTTTCGGGGCCGGCTGCTTTTGCAGGCCGCGCCAACAGAGTTGGCTGCCCAGAATTACCAGCATGATGAGCAATGCGACTCGCAGTGGGCGCTGTGCGACGCGGCCGGCGAGGAATGATCCGGTGACGGCTCCCGCGACGCCTCCAATCACGAGTTGAATCAACAACGCCAAATCGTAGTTGCCGTTGCTGATCTGAAAGCCGCTGCCGACCAGCGACACCAGTAGTCCAAAACAGAGATCCGTGCCAACTACCGCGGCGGTCGTGAGGTTCGTGAATCCGAGCAGCAGGAGTGATCCGAGCGCACCGGCGCCCGCCGAGGAAAAGCCCACTTCGATGCCAATGGGAAGAGCGAACCAAGGAAGATACCTGGCCCGGTCCCTTTGCGCGGATTCAGCCCGCGGCTGCGTCATCCGCCAGAGATGAAAGATGGCGGTCAGCCCGATCAAGCCCCCAATCAGCACGTACAGGAGACCCTGCTTGGCGCCACTTTGCATGGAGCCAAGCCAGAGAGAACCTAGAATAACGCCCGGCAGACCGCCGAGCAGCAGGAACCCGAGAATTCGAAAGTCGACTTGCCGCCGAAACAGGTAGACCGGGGACGCGACTACTTTCACGATGAAACCGAACGTCAGAGCACTCCCCACTGCGATGGCCGGTGGCACACCCAGCGCCAGCATGAGGATGGGCGTAGTGAGGCTGCCGGCTCCGACGCCGGTGATGGCGATGGCGACGGCAATCAGGAAGCCCAGTAGGATTGCCAAACTAATCCCCCGCTTCGCCCGCAATGTGGATTCCGCACTCGAGTTTGCGGCCGGCCCAGCGTCCTGAGCGCAGATTAGCGGGATCCTGCGGCAGCGCAGTACAGGGCTGGCATCCGATGCTAGTGTATCCCTGCTCGTAAAGCGGCAACAATGGGATCTGTTTTTCCCGCGCGAACTGCCAGACGCCGCGATCGGTCCAGGCCGCCAGAGGGCTGACCTTGCGAATCTGCCGGCCACCCGGCAGAGGGAAAATGTCGTTCACGGCGAGGTTGGCGCGGGTGGGCGATTGTACACGCCGCAATCCGGTAAACCAAACATCGTGGTTCGCCAAGGCCTTGAACAGCGGTCCCACCTTGCGGAGCTTGCAGCATTTATCAGGCGCGGTCTGGTAGAGGATGCCGAATTGCGATTCCTGTTCGGGGACAGTCTGCTCGGGCATGACATTCACGAGGTTCAGGCCGTGCCGGCAGGTCATCTCGTCACGGTACGCATAGACTTCCGGGAAGTGATAGCCGGTCTCAAGAAAGAGCACGGGGATGTCCGGGACGGACTCGCGTAACAACCACAAGACCACCATGTCTTCGGCTTGAAAGCTGCATGTGATGCAGGGCGCAGCGCTGCCGGCCAGGTTTTCAGAGATTGTGGTGCGGGCTTCGTTGGCCAAATCCAGTTGTAATGCGGTATCAGACAAAACTAACTTCTTCCTTGTTTCACACGGCTGCTTGGATGTTTGTCCGCTTGCTGACGAGTCTGTGTGAGAACTCCACCCGTCGCCCCGAATCGGAATGGAAACCAAAGCCGGTAGAGTCGAGGATGGGCGCGAGAACCGGCGCTTGTGGCGCGGCCCGTTTCCCATCCCCGCTCGTCAAACCGGACGTGCCCATTTAGGGCATCCGGCATTCCGACTGGCTTCATCGGAGACTCACGAACGCGCGCCCATCGGG
>JBAUOG010000488.1:0-1946 GCA_049579625.1 Bryobacteraceae bacterium | reverse complement strand
TGCCGTCGGGAACTCTCCGCAGCTGCCCAGGACAAAAGCCTCACGGAACCCGGAGATCGTCAGGCGCGTTTCAGCCTGGGCGGCGGGGGCAGGGAGGTACCGAGATCTGTGGCAGTGGAGCGGTTGCGCGTCCGGGCCAGCTGGGCCAAATCGAGGCGGAGTGGCCTGGTTCCGCTTGTCTTTGCAGGTACAAGCGATCGATCCCAGGAGGCACCCGCCATGACTAATCCTGATGGGCCCCGGCACATCGAAGTCGGCGATGGCGGCCAGTCGGTCGCGGCTGCCGAGGTGACACCTAGCGCCGGAGCCGAAGGAACTGTACGGGCGTCGCTGCATGCGTCGGCCGGGCACATTACCCCTGGCCGCCGCGCGAGCCTGGTTGATGCCGTCATGGATCTGCCCGAGGTGCAGGCCAGCGCGCGCATGGAAGCTACTATCCCGCTCGGCGATGGCGAATCGCTCGAGCGTCTGCGGGAGCGGACCGAGGATGCCGTCACGCGTCCGGCTGGCTCTACCACGCTGCTGGACGCGAATATACCTTCCAGCAGCCGACCGGGACCCAGTCAGGACCCTGACGGCAGAACTATCTCGTGACCGTCACTGCCACGGGCAGCGCTGATGTCGAGGAGGCCGGCACGGGCAAGTTCCGGGTCGGCGTCCCGACCGGCTGTTGCATCGATGTACATGCAAGGGCGGCGGCCCGGATCCGCCAGAGCTGGGTTTGTCCCGCTAGCAGCCCCCGCTAGCCTTTCCCCATGTCTGCTAGCACGGGTCCGCAACCTGACGCAAGGCCCCCGATTCGCAGGATCGTGCGGTCTGTCCTCCGGGCAACGGGATCCACCGTCGCGCTGGTGACCATCTACTACCTGCTGCCCCTGAACCACTCCTCGCCCTGGGCCGCCGTCACGATCCTGGTGGTCGGGCTGGTGCTGTTCATCGGGCTGATCGCCTTCCAGGTTCGCTCCATCGTCCGGTCACGGTTCCCGGGCCTGCGGGCCATCGAAGCCCTCGCCACCAGCGTTCCGCTGTTCCTGCTGCTGTTCGCCAGCGTCTACGTCGTCCTGTCCACCCTTTCCACTAATGACTTCAGCCAACCGCTGACGCACACCGACGCGTTGTACTTCACCGTTACCGTGTTTTCGACGGTCGGCTTCGGGGACATCACGGCTAAGACCGAAGCGGCGCGGCTCGTGGTCACCTCGCAGATGATCGCCGATCTCCTGATCATCGGACTCGGGCTCCGGGTCATTGTCGGCGCGGTGACGCGTGGCCGACAGCAGCGGCAGCCAGAAGACGCGGGCACCGGACGACCCAGCGAGTAGCGCACTGCTACACCAGGAACGGAATCGTGAACCTTCTCCCGCGCAGCCCCGGCATTGACTGGCGCCGGCCGGGGAACCCTGTCGTTGTCCGCTAAGCCGCCGGAGTGGAGCAACCATGACAGAACCCGCGCCCCGCATCGACTTCGCTAACCTCCCCTCGCCCGCCGAGGGCTTCCTGGTGACGTTGTTCATCACCGTGCGCAAGGTCGCGCGGTCCCGGGACTTCTACTCGCGCGTCCTGGGCGGCACCGTGGTCCTGGAGGAGAACCCGTGCATGGTCAGGCTGTCCAATTCGTGGATCATCATGAATCCCGGTGGGCCGCCCACCCCTGACAAGCCCGGCATCTCGGTGGTCGATTACCAGCCTGGTGACACCACCTCGATCTTCTTGAACTTGCGGGTCGCTGATATCCAGGCCTGCTATGAGGAGTGGAAGGCGAAGGGGGCGGAGTTTGTCACGCCGCCGATCGACCGCGGAGCAGAGATCCGCTGCTACATACGGGACCCGGACGGATATCTCATCGAGGTCGGTCAGTCCACCGGCCTGCTGCACGGCAAGCTCGCCGCGAAGCGCCCGGAGGACCTCCCCGGCTGAGCTCTGTCACCGGCCGGGAGACTCCGGCC
>JBAUOG010000487.1:0-33462 GCA_049579625.1 Bryobacteraceae bacterium | reverse complement strand
CGTCATGGCTGAAATGCCGCTCGGCCAAGGGTTCTTGGATCTCGCGAAGATGATTTCCTTGATCCAGCAGGCGCGTCCGGCAACCCACGTCACGCTCGAGATGATCACGCGCGAGCCTTTGGTGATTCCCTGCCTCACTGACAAGTACTGGATCACATTCCCTGAGCGAAATGGCGTGTATCTGGCGCGTACGCTGACGCTGGTGAGCCAAGAAACGGGGCATGGCAAGCCGCTTCCGAACCTCGCCCCGCTGTCAACTGAGGAGCGGTTGAAGCGGGAGGACGAGAACGTGAAGCTCTCGCTGGACTACGCGCGGGAGAGGCTGCACGTTTAGCTTGTGCAGCCGGGCTGTTGAAAAGGCTCACACAGGCTGAAGGACGCTGCTGAAAAAGCAAAACCCCGCTCCCTGACGGTCACGGCTCCGAAGCGTTTGTGTTTGCTTGTAACGAGTTGCTGATTCCCGGCACTGAGGAACAGAGAGTAGTTCGCTTTTTTCAGCAACGTCTGAAGGCCTGTGCCACGGATTGCGTTAGACTTGCCTAACAGGCGTCATCGCAAATATGCAGCCGGAGCGCTGGAAGCAAGTCGAAGCCTTATTTGAGGCTGCCCAGCAGCAGCCCGCCGAACAGCGCGGTGAGTTTCTGCGGCGGGCGTGTGGCGCGGACGAGGAGCTTCGCGCCGAGGCCGAATCGCTCCTGAAGGCCGCTGAATCGCGCGACCCGCTGCTGGATGGTTCACCGCTCTCTTCGATCGCTGAACGCCCGCCCGCCTTAAAGCCAGGCGACAAGCTTGGCAATTTCCAAGTCGTTGCATTGATCGGCCGCGGAGGCATGGGCGAGGTCTACCGCGCCCGCGATGTACGGTTGAAACGCGATGTCGCCATCAAGACGCTGCCGCCTGGCTTTGCCGGCGATCGCGACCGGATTGCGCGTTTCGAGCGCGAGGCGCGAGCCGCCAGCGCGTTGAGCCATCCGAATATTGTCAGCGTCTACGACATCGGCACCGAGGGCGGCGTATCGTTCATCGTCTCCGAACTGGTGGATGGCGAGACGCTGGCCGATGTGATACAGCGCGGCCCACTCCCGCTGCGGAAGCTGATCGAGGTGAGCACGCAGATTTGCGATGGACTTGCGGCGGCGCACGCGGCTGGGGTTATCCATCGAGATCTGAAGCCCGGCAACATCATGCTGACCCGAGACGGGCGCCTGAAGATCCTCGACTTCGGACTGGCACGCCAGGATCGCGCTCAGGGAGTCGACAGCACCACAATGGACGCCAGCCATCCGGGCCTGATCATGGGCACGCCGGGCTACATGTCACCGGAGCAGGTACGAGGCGAGCCAACCGATGCGCGCTCGGACATCTTTAGCGTTGGCGTGATTCTATACGAGATGGCCTCCGGCAAACGGGCCTTTAGCGGCGGATCTTCGGTCGAAGTGATGAACGCAGTCTTGAAGGAGGAGCCGCCCCAGTTGCCGCTGGCCTCACCACCGGCGCTGGACCGCATCGTGCGGCGATGTATCGAGAAGCAGCCGGCGCGGAGGTTTCAATCGGCAGCAGACCTCGGCTTTGCGCTAAGTTCCTTGGCGGCATCGCCCAAGCCCGAAGAGCGACCCAAAAGCAGGGCGTGGTTGAAGTGGGCGGCACTACTGACAGCCTGTGTGATTGCGGCCGCTCTCTGGTGGGCGGCGCAGCGGGCGGTACCAGAGAAGCAGGTTGTCACTCTAACGTCGGTACCGCTGACTGCGGCCACTGGATTTGAGGACTTTACGAGCTTCTCGCCCGACGGCAGTCAAGTTGCGTATGTTTGGGACGAGGGTAAGGGGGGATATGACTCCGCCCACATCTACGTAAAAGTGATTAGGGAAGGCAAACCCGTGCAACTGACGTCTGGGCCGGAGCCCGACTCGTTCCCCGCCTGGTCTCCTGATGGCCGCACCATCGCTTTCTGTCGGTCCCTCGGCGACGCCTGCCGAATTTACACCATGCCTGCGTTGGGCGGCGCCCAGCGCAAGATAGCGGAGGGCCGTTTTGGTGGCCGAATGTCGTGGTCGCCCGATAGCCGGTTTTTGGCGGTAAGCGAGCTAGGCCCAAAAGCAGACTCGGCGTCGTTGTCGCTGATTCGGGTCGAGACCGGCGATCGGCTTGCTGCCCTAACGAAACCGACAAGATCGAAGACGTCTGACCAGGATCCAGTCTTTTCGCCGGATGGCCGCTTACTACTGTTTACAAGATGTGAGCGGGATTTCAGATGCGGGCTGTTTCTGCTGAACCTTACAACGGATTACCTTCCATCAGGAGACCCCAGGCTGCTGAGACAGGAGAATGGCGGCATTGACGGTTCTGCTTGGGCGAGAGACGGCAAAGAACTTATCTATGCACTTTCCGGGGACGCAGGTATGAACTATCATCTGATGAGAATTCGGGCTCAGGCCGGGTCTCTGCCGGAGCGGTTGGCTCTCACTGGTGAGCGTGCTTCATCGCCGGCAGTTGCTCCTCGTGGGAACCGTCTGGCTTATACCCACGGACTGTTTGAAACCCATATCTGGCAGGTCCGGCCGGGCAAGCCAGCGCGCACGTTTACGTCATCGACGCGCTTGGAGTTTAGCCCTCAGTACTCGCCTGACGGACAACGGGTTGCATTCTCGTCCGACCGTACTGGTTTGCATCAGATCTGGATATGCGAAGGGGACGGCGAGAACCCTCTCCAGCTAACACATTTCGATTTGGGGCACTCTGGCACGCCAAGGTGGTCTCCGGATGGACGATGGATCGCGTTTGATCACCAAGAGGAGGACGGGTGGCGGATCTATGTGATGGCGTCGGACGGCGGCCAACTCCGGAAATTGGCAGAGGACGAGGTCGACGCGAACCTCCCTAGCTGGTCCCGCGATGGAAAGTGGATCTACTACGCCTCCAACCGGACCGGCCGCTATGAAGTATGGAGGCGGGAGGCGCAAGGCGGCAAAGCCATCCAGTTGACGCATAACGGCGGATGGGTCGCCCTCGAGTCACACGATGGCCAGTCGTTGTATTACACAAAGCTCGGCAACGACCCCGGGCTGTGGGTCCTCCCGCTCAAAGGTGGCGAGGAGAAGCAGATCCTCAAATCAGTTGGGTTCGAGGAGTTCGAAGTCATGGACGACGGGATCTACTACATCCCCGGCGCTCAAGGTGAAACCTCCGTGCGCTTCCATAGCTTCGCGACCGCGCAAGATAAGGAGATAGCGCCCATTAAAGACCCCGGCCAGGGATTAGCTGTCTCGCCGGACAGGAACAAGGTCCTCTTCACGACAGGGGGAGGCGGCGCCAACGTCATGGTGGTGGATAACTTCCGGTAGTGCTGGCATCAGGCGCGAAGTGACCACCCCACCCGAAAAAATTCGAAGCCTCGTTCAGACGCCGTGCAACAGCGGCCTGCCGATACGCACACAGCGCCCATCTCAACGTGGCGCGGGCTTCAGCCTGCTGAGCCGAGAGTCATCTCGGCTTTGGTTCGGCTTCACGCCGAGCTGCACTACCTGGTGCGGTTTGCTCAGATCCTCGATCGTGATATCTAGCCCCCCAAAGCCGAAGGCCTGAATGGCGGCCAGAACCGCTGTAGCGATTTCCTGGGAAGGCCTCAGCAAGAAATCGATGTCGGCCGTGAAACGAGGGCGGCCATGCCAAGCGACAGCGAAAGCTCCGACGATCAAATACTCAACCCTGTTCGAGTTGAGTAATTCGATAAACTCTTTCAAATCTTTGTTCAGCCGCATCGGGATACATCCAGGTTTGGAGTTCGAGAACGGTATCGATGCGCTGTTCGGGAGTCGAGCGCAGATCTTCTTCGACGTCAGCAGCGTCGGCTTCCTCATGACTGCGGAAGATTCTGACGACCTTCTCCATTTCTCTTATTCTACGATGGCGTCGGCCCTTTCTGACTGGACATTCAGAAGCTCAAACCGTCCGTTCGGCCTGCTATTCCTGGTTTGGCGAATCGGACAGTGGCTGGAGCGCCTCCAGAAAATCGAAGTCACAGCCGCGGTTGGCTTGCGTGACGTGCTCCAGGAACAAGCGGCCGTAGCCGCGGTCGTATTTCGGCGGAGGCGCCACGAAGGCCTCGCGCCGCTGCTCCAACTCCGCGTCACCGACACAGAGCGACAACCGTCGGGAGTAAGCATTTAGTTCAATCTCGTCGCCCGTGCGAACCAGCGCGAGCGGGCCGCCCACGGCCGATTCAGGAGCAACATGCAGGACCACTGTGCCGAAACTGGTGCCGCTCATGCGCGCGTCGCTGATGCGGACCATGTCGTCGACGCCCTGGTTCAGCAGCACGCGCGGCATAGGGATGTGACCCCACTCCGGGAAGCCGGGCGCGCCCTTCGGCCCGCAGCTCTTCAACACCAGAACCGAGTCCCGGGTCACCGGAAGGTCGTCGCGGTCGATTGAGTCACGCATCTCGTCGTAGCTTTCGAACACATAGGCCGGTCCGCGATGGTTCAAGAGGCGCGGCGTGGCGGCAGTTTGCTTCAGGACGGCTCCGTCCGGTGCAAGATTGCCGGTGAGCACAATGGTTCCACCCTCCGCGTGAAGGGGATTGGCGAGAGTGCGGATTACATTGCGGTTATGGCAAGGAGCGTCCTGGATATTTTCCCGCATTGTCTTTCCGGTGACGGTCAAGGCCTCGCCGTGGAGGAGGGGAAGAATCTCCCGCATCACGGCGGGCACGCCGCCGGCATAGAAAAGGTCTTCCATCAGATACTCTCCCGATGGCTTGACGTTCACGATGTAGGGAGTGCGGCGCGAAATGGCATCGAAGTCGCCGAGGCTTAGAGGTATGCCTAACCGTCCGGCGATGGCCAGCAGATGCACGACGGCATTCGTCGATCCGCCAATCGCCATATCGACCGTGATGGCGTTCTCCAAAGCGGCGCGGGTCATGATGTGCGACGGTCGCAGATCCTCAGCCACCAGTTCGACGGCCCGGCGGCCGCTGAGTTCGGCGATGGCAAGGCGGCGTGAATCGGGCGCTGGAATGTTGGCGCAGCCGGTGAGCGTCATGCCGAGTGCCTCAGCGAGGCTTGTCATGGTGGAGGCGGTGCCCATCACGGTGCAGTGGCCGGCGCTGCGGGCAATGCCGCCTTCGATCTCTTCCCACTCTTCCTCAGTCAGTTTGCCGGTACGAAAGAGGTCGAACAGCTTGCGGCCGTCGGTGCCCGAGCCGAGGCGCTGGTCCCGCCATTGGCCGCTAAGCATCGGTCCGCCGGGAACGACAATGGCCGGCAGGTCCGCGCTTGCGCAGCCCATTAATTGCGCCGGCGTTGTCTTGTCGCAACCGCACAACAGGACGACGCCATCGATCGGATTCGCGCGAATCGATTCCTCCACGTCCATCGCCATGAGGTTGCGATAGAGCATCGTGGTGGGGCGCATGAACATCTCGCCCAGGGAGATGGTCGGAAATTCCAGGGGCAAGCCGCCTGCCGCCCACACACCTCGCTTCACCGCTTCCGCCACGGTCCGCAGGTGAATGTTGCAGTTGTTCAGCTCACTCCATGAGTTGCAGATACCAATGACCGGGCGCCCATCAAAGACGTCACGGTTGAAGCCCTCCGATCGGAGCCAGGCCCGGCGGGCAAAGCTGTAGTAATCGGAATTGGATCGTCCCCACCATTCCTGGCTGCGCAGTTTGGGTTTGGCCATGCCATTCCATTAGAAAACAATGCGCGGGCGGGCAGACGACACCAAAGCCTGAAGACGTTGATGAAAAGGCCAAAAACCGCTCCCTTACGGTCACGGCTCGGAAGCGTTTGTGTTCGCTTGCAATGAGTTGCGGAGTCCCGACATGTGAGGGAGCAGGGAAGACGGCTTTTTTCATCACCGTCTGAAGGCTCTGCCACGGTTGCCTTACTTCAAGCTCACTGTTGCACGAAATGAATAGTAGCGGTGGCTAGCGTGTATTGGTACGTCAGCGGATAGCTAACAGGTTGGTTGCTTGAGGTGTAGGTCAACGTAACATCTTGCAGGTAGAAGACCATGCCGTCAGTTGCCCACCCAGCGGCAACTGCGCTTCCCGTTGAGCCACCTGCGGCAAACAGCGGACCGTCGGGAGCGTTGACGTGAACCTCAACCTGACTGCTAACAGACGTCCTCCAAGTAAGGTCGGCCGTGGCCAAGCTCTGGCCGGCGGACACCGGGATCGGGTTGTTCGTGATCTGGATAGCCGAATCGCCGAGACTGAGGACGTTGGACGTTAACTGTGCACTCGTCGTCGCCAGCACTGCTTGCGTAGCGGCGTTGACTAAGTAGAATTTCTCTCCGTTCGTCACCCAGTTACCGGTCGCCGCCGAACCGGAGGATGCGCCGTTTGCCATCAGCGGGCCGTTTGGCGAGCCCACGCGCACTTGAATTTCCGGCACAGTTCCCGCATTCCAATTAACGTTGCTAATTCCCAGGAACTCGCCGTCTGGCACTTGGATTGGATTCGGATTCAAGTAGATTACCGGGGAGGCGACCCCGCCCGGGCTGATTGTGGAGGCACCGTCCTGATTGACGTGAACCACAGCGCTGGCGAGCACGGCAGAGGTACCTTCATCCACAAGATAGAACGTCATGCCGTCCGAAACCCAGTAGCCTGTAGTCGCAGTTCCCGTCGCACCACCAGCGGCGAGCACCGCGCCGCTGGAAGAGCCGACACGAATCTCAACATTGGTATGACCGGGCGCAGCCCACGAAAGAGTAGTCTGGCCAAGAGGGGATCCATTGGGCGTAGCAATTGTACTGGGCGACGCCGTCAGCGTTGGTTTGGAAATCACCTGGGCTGTGACCACACCCAGCGTATTGGCGGATGTCAGTGGCTTTCCGCTCGATGTGTCCTGCAGAAAGAATTGCAATCCGTTCGAAACCCAGTTGCCGGTGACCCCTTGACTTGTCTGCGCAGTGGTCGCGTAGAACAAGGTCCCGGTTGGGCTTCCCACGTGAACCTCGATAGACTTCGTGCCCGCCGGAGCACTCACGAACAAGGTCGTGGCACCGAGAGTGGATCCCCCCGTCGTGTAAATCGGGTTGGGGGTGGCCGAAAAGACGGTTGGGTTGGTCGCGAGCACGGGCGGCAACGGCAGCACCAGATAGTTGCTGATTTGCTGGTAGGTCGCCGAGAACTTCGTGTACCACGTGTCGTAGGGTGTGGGTGCGCGTGAGTCGCAAGCGGTGGGGTTCCCGGGGCAATTCCCACTTGCGTCGGGATTGCTGCAATCTAGAACTCCCGTGCTGAGCGAACCTAGCACGCGCCCTTCATTGTCGAGGATCGGGGAACCAGAGGAACCCGAGTCGATGCGGCCGGTGGCGTCGTATTCAATCTGATAGGCATTGGCGAAAGGGGACGCGCCATACACGTCCAACCGCGAATCGACGCGAGGCGCGTAAGCAAACTGTACCCACAATCCCTGGGGATAGCTGAGCGAGGTCACATTCTCACCAAAGAGGACTTCCTCGGTCGAGTATCCAGCGAGGACAAAATCCGACGTACTGGGATAGCCCGCCATCTGAACCAGCGAGTAGTCGAGGTCATTGAGAATCTGATCGAGACTATCCTGCGTGGTGAATGCGTTGTCATCGTAAGAGAGCAGTTGGACGCCCAATACCTGAGGACTTTGAGTCGGGTCCGGAGTTATGGCGGCGTTGCAGGTCGACGTGCGATAGTCAAAAGCCGCGGTCAGGCTTAGCGCGACAGCATTCGAGTTAATGCAGTGACCTGCTGTCAACAGAACGGGTTGCCCGTTGGGGGCATTCAACATGGTGCCGGAGCACTGATACTGGCTGGTACCCTGGGTGAAGATAAGATATGCGGTGGCCGGGGTGACGAGCGAAACGGCGGGATACATCGCGCTACCTTCTTCGCACGTGGCATCAATAAAACAACTGCTGTTAATCCCTGGGGTGTTCTGACCGCTCAGCGGCTGCCGGCCTACAACATAGAACGAATCCGTAGAACGGCTCGCGGCAGCACCGCTCAAAGGCGCTTCCCGTTCCCCGAAGCGATAAAGGTGCGCAATCTCGGCAATTTGAAATGGCGGCAAGCCGGAAGACTGAACTTGAGAACCGGGTTGATACTCAACCTCTACGGTGTCCGCGAACACAGCTTCCGTCCACATGTCTCCATTCCCATGCACGCCGAGCGCGTTATAGGGGCCGAACACCTGCTTCGGCGGATTGGCTGTATCGTGAATCCAGACCTTGCCATCGCCAACCGAGAAACTTGTAAAGTGTACGCGCAGCCCGACGGCGTTATTCGATTGCAGCGCCACGCGCCACACGGTGGTTCCATCGTTGTTCGTCTGCCAGACTCCGGCGGCCATCATGGATGCGGTGACAGGTCGATGAACACCGACCTGCAACATGCCCTTCCGGGGCGCACTATCACGGAGAGAATCGTCCAGAGGGCCTAACGGAACCACCGGCGCGGCTTTCAACGAGAGGCGTTGTGAGGGTGTTTGTTCCGGCATGCGCTCGACAACAGGCGTCTTCGGTTTCCCTGGTAGAACCGACTGCGCCGGCAGGCAAAGGGTACTGGTGAAGACACAAACAAGGGCCATTCCAGCCCATGAAAAGCGGGTAGTTTTTCTCAACACAGAATTTCCAAGTGGTATTCGTCCGCGAGGATTTGACCCCATTAACGATTCCTTACTGAGATGAACACCAACCACCGGAGACGGCGCATGCCAAAACACCGTTTCCATAATTGTTTTAACGGTTGCGGAAACTCAATTTCCGGACAAGCCCTGCTGGCATGACGGCCTGCACAAACCCGATTGTACCCGGGAGCTTCTTTTCTCATTTGGAGCAGGCTGTGCAAGTGTCAACAAAGAATAGGAAGTGGGCTAAGCGTGTGGAGCAGGAAACCGTCAGACAGGCTAGCCGCACCCGCCCAGATGTGGCCGAGCCTGTCTTTCGGGTTGTGTGCGGGCAAGGGCCACCAACCCCCGTCCGCAGAACGCGGCGAACCGTGCCCGCCCAGACACGGAACGCCGCTGCACGCTCTGACGCCCCCGCGTCGAGCGTGCTGTGTCCCGAACGCACAGGTCCCCACCTGTGTGCGCGGAACTTGGGCAGGAGGTCGCCGGGGAAGGCAACCTCAACCGCCCAAACCTAAAGTCATAAAAAAGTCCTGGCAGCGGCCGACCATCTATCCCGAGAATGATCGGCCGCCACCAGGAAGCACGGGGCGCAGCCCAAGCAGAAAAGCCGCGAACCGGCTCTGAACACCGGCGGGTAACCAATCCGCCGGAGTTCAGCACAGGCCGAAGGTACGTCTGCGGCTCCTGACAGTGCGCAGGGTGCCGGTTGGCCTGTGAACTTGCGAAACTGACAAAATCGCTAGCCGAGATACCTCTTATAAGCGTGCATGCCGCCCTGGTTGAAGCGGACCAACGCCTTCCAACCATCCGCCGTGGCTCGCCCGTCATGCAGCAGTTGGCGCCCCACACGGGCGATATCCAGCACATCGTCGACGTCGGCTTTCCAGTATTCCGGAGCCCAGTCAATGGCCCTTGAAACCGCCGAAGGGACGCCTTCGGCGATTCCGTCGGCCGTCACCATGTTGAACGACTCGGTGTAGCTCGGCTGCAACAGCAGATTCATGTGACTGACTACCTTCCGAAACTTGGGCCATGACTGCCAGCCGTTCAGCATCAGCGTCACGTGAGGCAAGTTCAGCAGCATCTCTTTCACAGCCGCCATCACCGTTTCACCCCCACCTTCGGCACGCCCGGCCGACATCCACAGCTCAAGCGGCACACGCAGGTCGCGCGAAATCTCAAGTGCCGCCCCGGCCGCACTCATCAGGTTCTTCAGGGGCCGAGTAGCGCCGAATACGCCAATTCGCAGCGTGCCGCCCGTGAACACGCGCGACGACCATGGTTGCTCTTCGCTCAGAAAGTACAGATTCGGGAGGAAGGCGCAGGGGGCGCCGAAAGCTTCAGTAAGCCAATCGCAAAACCTTCGGCTGTTGCCGGCCAAGTGGAAGTTGGAGTTGCCCAACTCCAGTTCCATGGCTTCGCGCAAAAGCTTCACGCCGTTCCGATCGGCCTGGAGAAATCCAACATTCGAATGGCAATTGACCGCGAACTGCGTATTAGGATAGCGGGTGCAAAGCTCCTGGAGGTCAGGCGTCGGAATCCAGGGCGCCGAGATGATGACGTGGTCAACGGGCGCCACTGCGAGCTTCGCGTCGAGATCCGCTGGGCTCAGAATTGGCCAGACGTCCGTGCTGATTCCTTCGCGACGGAGCACCTTGGCCGTGTTAATGGCGGCCACGCCCAGACCAATGTGACTGATATTCCGGTTGGCAGCGAAGTTTTTATAGGCGAGAATGACTCTCATCGGGCGGGCTCCTCGGAGAGACAAACTAGATCTCTCACCCACGAGGTTCGCGCAGCCCCCGTTTAGTTGGCGCCTTTTTGATGAGCTAAGTAACTGATACCAATCGGGAAACTTTTTTTTGGAATTTTGTGATCGTCATTTAGACCGGACTCCAGTGTCCCTGATCGCGTGTTGCCGCCGTTTGATATGGTTAGTGTTAGAGGGGATGGGTACAGGGTTAACCGCGGTTTCAAGTGAAACGCCGCGCACCATTCCCACAGGCCGTCATTCTTCACGTCCAGGGAAACAAAGTGCGCCGCAGAACGCTGCTGAAACTCGCAGGCATCGGGTTGGCTCGACGCCTGGCGTCGGCCCGCAACGGCGCCGATGAACAAGCGCGGCCACGTCCCAAAGTTGTCCTGGTGACCACCGGCGGCATTCGGCGGCAGGAAAGTTTCTCGGAAACCGGCTTTCACAACATCCCACATCTGGCGGGGGACCTCGTCCAGCAATCGATTTTCTACCCGTACACCTGGAACGAAGGGACCACCTCGCACTTCAACACCATTGGCAGCATCCTGACTGGTGTCTGGCAGCATGTCGACGATTGGGGCAGAGATCACCCCGCCGACCCAACCCTCCTCCAGTACGTGCAGGCGCAGTGGAAGGTCGGGCCTTCTGAAACCTGGGTAGTAACCAGCAACAAGGCGCTCACTGCGAACATCGGCGTCGGCGCGAACGTCATCCTCTCCAAACAGCTGTTGGTCGAGTCCGTCGAGCGCATCATCATGGGCAGCAGTTCACGCCACAAACTGGACCGCGATTTGTTGCTCGAGGAACTCACCGCGGTCATGCAGGACGACTACGAGCGCATCGGCTGGAGTGTACCTTCTCCATCCGCCGTCATGGACCCCGAATTGAAGAAGGTCTTTCTCTCGGCCCTTGCACAGTTCATCAATGGCCCCGACAGCCCTGCGAGCGGCGATGAATTGACCTGGTTCGTCGCCACGGAGGTTCTACGGCGCGTGTCGCCCGCGGTCCTGGTGGTCAACTTCTCCGATGTCGAGGTAGCGCACTCTGGAACGTACTCGCTTCACCTGGGCGGCATTCGCCGTAATGATGCGTTGATTTACCGGCTGTGGAACTTCCTGCAGACTCTGCCGAACTACCGCAACAACGTCACCCTGGTGGTGATGCCGGAATTCGGACGCGATCCGGACGGCACCTCCACCAACGGCTTCTTCAACCACCGCAGCAACACCAGTTCGAACCGCGCGGCGTGGACCATGGTTCTGGGCGCCGCAGTTCGCAAGCCGGTCATCGTCGAACGCGAGATCCGGCAGATCGACATTGTTCCCTCGCTCGGCGCGCTGCTCGATGTCAACTGCCCACAATCCGCAGGGCGCGTCTTGCGCGAGTTTGAGAGTTGATATGGCGTACCAGGTCAACGCCGCCCTTCTGAACAGGCTTCCCCGCACATTTGTCCCCGCCCTGAACGAGCAGTTCCGTAACTGGGATCTTCTGTTCCCCGCCGAGCGTCGCACCATCAGCACGCAAATGGAGTGGCTGGCCGCGTTGCCGGACGCCGATTTCAAAGCTCTGTTCGAGCCCATCGTCACGCTCGAGAGGCAGATGAATCTGCCGCCGTGGAACCCCGCCACCGACCGACTCTCCGTCACCGACACGGGTATCCTGGTGCGCTCGCCGCACTATCAGCAATGGCGGGCGCAGGTAGAGCGCACGTTCGAAAAGATCGATGCCGGCGTCGAGGCCCAAGGCAAACTGAAACGCTCGAACAAACTCATCGTGGCCGTCATGCCAGCGGGCCTTGCTTCGCACCCCGGCTTGCTCTGGCCGAAACTCGAATCCGAAGGCAAATGGGTGTCGCTGGAAGCCCCTTTCGGCAACGTCCTTCCGGTCCTTTACCGCAGTGTTGCCGAACGCGAACAAGGCTCCGAGATTGAACCGCTGGAGCGCACCTGGGTATTGGAGTACGACCAAATACTATCGGCAACGAATGTCAGTGCCCCTGTCGTCGGCCTCTCGTTCGATCAACTCGGGCCAGTGCGCCACGAATTCCTCAAGCGCCTCAATTATGTGAAACGCGATCTGCCGACCCTCGACCTGACTTACGACGACCTGCGGCGCCTCGACCTCCAGCCGTTGTTTCCTGAGCCGGCACCAGTCGGTGTCCGCGAATTCACCCGCAACCTCTTTCTCAGTGGCAACGGTGCCCTGCTGTTCGGCAACTCGTTTGTCCAGTGGGGCGCCTCGGAAGCCTTCCGCCGCGCGGCGCCGCAGGCGACGTTCTGCCGCTTTGGCGTGCGGCCGAAGTTGAAGCCGTTCAGCAGCGTCGTGCTGTTTGAGGATCAGAATCGCGCCAATCCGGTGAAGGATCAGCCCGACCCGGAAGGCTCGTTGATCGACACGCAACTGCTGATGGAGTACATCTACCTTTCCGCGCAACGTGGAGCTGAGTACGCCAGCCGCATGCTCGTTCTGGTTGCCGTGCCGGAGCAGAAGCGCGTGCTGGTCTTGGGCCCGGCTACGGCCACTACGTCCCTTACAACCAGCGCATCGCCTATCGTTGCTGCCGCTCTTCTGGATGCAGCAAGATCGTGGCTCGCGGCGAAAGGCGCGTGAGGGGGTTATACTGTCGGCAGATGGCCTCGATCACTCTAAGCTTGCCGGACGATCTGGCATCGCAGATCCGGGCTCAGCAGCAACAACTTCCCAGAATTCTTGAACTGGGTCTGCGGGAACTAAATGCGGGAGGTCAATCCGGCTTTGATGGAGCTGCTGATGTCCTGGAACTGCTTGCGGCACTTCCCACGCCCGAAGAAATCCTGAACCTTCGCCCTTCAGCGCGGCTCTCGGCTCGGGTGCAGAACTGATCGAGAAAAGCCGCAGCGGCGAGATGACGCCTCTCGACGAGGAGGATTGGGAGAGATATGAGTATCTCGAACACCTTGTTCGAATGGCAAAGGCAGCCGCGCAACTGAAACTCGCGTCTTCCGCGGGCAATGTCTGAGATAGACACGGCCGGTTCTCGTTCAAAAATCCGGCGGATTAAACAAACATCGGCGTTAATCCGCGTTCATCGGCGGCCAATAAGGTCTTCAGCTAGCGCAACTCCCCTGTACTCGCGAACGAATAACGCCCTGCCACCAGGTTCCCCGACGCCAGGTAGGCGCGGATCAACTCGCGATTTCCTCCCGCCCGTGACGCGGCCTCGCTCAGGCAGCGCACAGCGTCTGCGGGAGGTGTTCCGGCGTCAAGCCGGAAGATCCACGGTACATTCGCCGAGGTCAGTGTACGGTCGCCCGAAATCGCCACAACCGGTATCAGTACCTTTACGGCTATCTGTTCGGCAAGGTGGGCGGAATTCCGGTCCGTCGCTACCACGCCGATCACGTCGGGATCGTACATCAGCTTCACTAGTTCATTGGATGCCTTGCCCCAGGCCGCCTCCGACGAGATGCCAATTACTTGATAGCCAGCGCTGCCCAGGGTTGCGGCCAGCTCTTCAGCGCCAGGCCCGAACAGCCCGATCTTGCGCTGTGCTCCCGCTGTCGCCGATGTAGCAGGCCCGTTGTATTCGACACCGGCCGCGCCCACCGTGGCATAGGGTTTCGCCATGCTGTATTTCCGATAAGTCACCTGGCCGTTGTGCACCTTGCCCAAGAACAGCGTGGCCACATTCTTGGCGTTGGGATCGAACACCATTTCACCCGTGACCCCTTTGTAATGCTGCACGGTATACAGCGCGTTTCGAATCTCACCTCGGTTGAGCCCTGCCCGGCAAATCGCATCTAACAGAATGTTCATTGTGTCGAAGGCCAAGGCCGAGAAAGAATCGGTCTTAGCGTGATAGGCGGCCTCGAAGCGTTTTTGAAACGCCAGCCAGGACGGATCCTCGCGGTTGGGATCAAACGGATAGACGACCTCCAACCCCTCGGCCGCCGAACCGGCGTTTTGAAGCAGGGGCTCGCCCATCACTCGCGCGCTGCCGAAGACCGGTTGCTTCATGCCCATTCCCCGCATTTGCTTTAGAATCGCGGCAGCCGCCGGTGCGTCGGCCCACAGCACAATCGCGTCCACGCGCGAATCACCGATGACCTCGAGCTGGCGCTTAAAGTCGTTGTCCCCCGGCATGAACTTCTGCTCAATCACAACCGGATGCCCTAACCGGCGGGAGGCATCCCGGAACTTCAGCACACCGAAGCGGCCGTATCGCTCGTTGACGCGCAACAGCGCTACGCGCTTGTACCCCAGGTCGGTATAAATGCGGCGGGCCAACGTGTAGGATTGCTCCCGGTCGTCCTGGATCGAAGTCAGTATCCAGGGGATGATGGTTTCAGGAATGGTGGGATCGGTTGCCGCGCTGTTCACGATGGGCAGTTCGGCGCGCAGCGAAACACGCAAGGCAATATGTGTTGAATCGCCGCTGATGGATCCCAGCATGGCCCAGACCTTGTCGTCGTATGCCATCTTGACCACTTCATTGCTGGAAGCGCCCCACGTTGCGGCGTCGTTGTGAATCTTAAGCCGGAATGGCTTTCCGCAGTAGCCTCCGCGTGCATTGGCTTCGTCGATGGCCAGTTGGGCGCCGTGTAGCATGGCCGTCCCCAGCGCGATGTCTTTGTGATCCTGAACGGGGCCCAGAAAACCAATGGGCACCTCGGTCACATCAGCCGCCGGAACGGTCCGCGCATCAGTGGCCGCTCCGTTGTACTCCGGCGTCTTGGTGTAGTTCTCGTAATAGGGCTTGGTGTACTTCGAGAACGGCCGCAGATCTTCCGGAGTGCCGGCATAAGGAGCCGACGTCCGAACCTCGGGCGGCCCCGGCGCCTGCAGCCCACAGGAGCACGCCGCCGGCTGGGCGCTGAGACACACCGGCACTACAAGCGCTGCCACCACCAATTGCCAATGCATATTTATTTCTCGTCAGGCGTTTTAATAATCGCGATCGCTTCGATTTCTATCAGCAGTTCAGGCCGGCACAGAATCGCCTGGATGCCCGTGGAAGCCGGCAACGGATCCAGACCCTGCTCGCGGAAGAACTCGGTGCGCCCTTGGTTGAAAGCAGCGTAGTCGCGTTCGATGTCCCGCAGGTAGCAGGATGTCCGCACGATGTCCTTCCATGTTGCGCCCTCGGCTTCCAACAGGCCGCTGATGTTCTGATAGGTACGTCGAAGCTGCGCGCGGAAGTCGCCGATGTGGACGCTCTGGCCGTTCTCGTCGATACTGGCCGTGCCGGAGATCAGCAGAATTGCTACGCTCCCCAGATCGATCCGAAGCCCGCGCGAGAAGGAACTGGGCTTCGGATACTCATATGCTTCATTCAAAACCGACAGCGCTGTGATGGCGCGTTTATTCACTTCCGTGGCGCCTGCGATCCGGTCCATCAATTCAATAGTGTTCATTAGTTTGTTTCCTTTTCCCCTGCTGTGATGCAAACCCCGTGGCTGATCCCTTTGGCGGTAGCCACCCAAACGTCGTCTTTCTGAAAATCAATCGCGAAGGTGTAATGATGAGCCGGCGCGGAGTCCACCGGCACGCGCGTCACCGTTCCGTGTTCATCGCGCACTAACATCTCCGGCCGCTGTGTGTCCAACGCCGGGCGATAGGTGGCCCAGCGTTCCCCGTCGTAATAAGCAAGCCCTTTGTCCGTCGAAAACCAAGTACGGGTTCCATCGATGGTTTTCACCTGGTTGAGGAAATTACTCGGTAGGCCGCTATCCTGATCCAGGAAGTTCCGCCAGTTGCGTCCGTCGTAACGGGAAACACCGAAGTATGTGGCTGCCCAGAGGATGTGGTTTACATAGCTGACGGACGTGGTGATCTCGTGAATAAGCCCCTGGTCTTTGAACAGCACTATTTCAGTTTCGCCATCCGGATCGTTGTAGTCTTTCCATCGCTCTGTCTTGACGTCGTACTCCAGCACGCCGCCGCCCCACACCGCGTAGTAGACCTTTTCCGGCGTGGCAGTCACGCTGTACGTCCAGATCTCGTACATCGGCGTGTTCCGCTCATTATAAAGGCTCCACTCACGGCTCCGTGTATTCAGGCGAGCGCCGCCCGCGGCCGTGGCCACCCAAACAAAGTCGCCTTGCACCGAGACCCCATAAACCACGTCATTGGGCAAGCCGCTGTTCAGCTGCGTGAAGTTGTCGAACCGCCCTCCCGAATAGCGGCTGAGCCCGCCCATGGTGGCGATCCAAAGTTCGTGGCTTCGTTTGTCCAGCGCGAGGGAGAGCACGGCCCGGTGCGGCAGGCCATCCTTCACGGAAAAGCTCTTCCACTTGCCGTTTTCGTAGAGTGCCAGGCCGTTGTCCGTTCCGGCCCACACCTTGTCACCATCCACGGCCACGGAATAAACGCGATTATCGGGCAGGCCGTTCTCCACAGTGAAATTCTGCCAGCGGAAGCGCGGCAGATCGGCAGCCGTCGCGGAGACCGCTAGCAACGCCAACAGCAGACTGAGTGCAACGGTCCATTTGATGCGCTTCATAAGGTTTTCAGATACTCAATCAGATCGTTCAGATCGTCTTTCGTCAGATCGCTCGTAATCCCGTGTTTGTCCTGCGGGATCACAACCGTCCAGATCTCTTCCAGCGTTTGCGCGGAACCGTCGTGCAGATACGGCGCGCTGTTCACCACGTTGGTTAGCTGCGGTACGTCCACCAGCGGCGAACGGTCTGTCTTCTTGTTCGAGCCCACATAGGCCGAGAGCTTATTGGTACAGTCCGGCCCGGAGTGACAGAAGGAGCACTGGTTGACATCCGGAAATGGTGTTCCGTCTTTCTTGGCCGTGCGCAAGAATATCGCTTTGCCGCGCTCCTGGGCCGGGGTCAGTTGGCCGTCAGGCAGCCGGTGCCGGTTGGGGCGCAGCGGAATCGACTTGATGTATGTGACCATGTCTTCCAGGTCGGCGCCGCGGAAGCCTTGCGACCGGAAGAAGAATTTCTCCGTGCGCGGCCCGCATTCGGTTTGCAGATCTTTGTTACTGCCGTTCCATTTGAATGGCCCCGTGTCCTTGATTCGTTCCAGTGAGCGATTGTCCACGATATCGATGCCGAAGCCATCCGGCTCCAGGTCCCATTGAAGGCCGTCGAACGTACCGTCGAGGTGGCAGTTGCCACAACCGAACTGGTGCCCGAAGGAGTACATCGAGGAGAAAAAGAGGCGTTCGCCGCGGCGCTCGGCCGTTAACGGCGCAGGCGGCCCCAGCGGAATAGTGGCCGCAACCGTTGCACGGGCCGGATCAATGACCGTGATCGTGTCGTCGAGCCGGTTCGCCACATAGAGGGCCTTCCCATCCTGCGAGACTTGTATCACGCGCGGACTGCGGCCAACCGGCACGCGGGCGATCACATACGCGGCAGATGCCGAGAGGTCGTTCGCCATTCGGGCTGCCTTGGGTGAGCGCGCCGCCTCCACCAGTTTCGGCAGATCGATGATCACCACTTCGTTCGACCCAGTCGCGGAAACGTAAACGCGCGTCTGGTCGGGCGAAATCACTACGCCGAACGGAATGGAAGGAAAGCTCTCGATCTCATCCAACGGCATCTGCACCACGCCGCCGATATCGTCGCCGAACACGGCCAACGAATTCCCAAACACCCAGCCGTGTTCCACATGTGCCAGCGGCACCAGGTTCTTCGGCCGCAACTCGGTGGCGAGGCCAATCCGGCCATTCTTCGAAAACGCAATGTGAAATACGCCGGCCGCATTGTTCAAGACCAGCCGATCGCAGACAATCTGATGCTCGGCGTCCAGTTCGGTGATTTCCGACTTCGGCGGCGTTCGAAATTTGCCCAGGTTCGGATAGATGTGGCTTACGTAAATACGCTCGCCATCGGGCGATGCGGTTACGTAGCTCGCGCCCCGTCCTCCAGCGAATCGCCGCACGTCGGCGCCGGTCGCCAGATCAATCAACGAGATGTCGTCGGAGAGGCGGTTCCCCACATACAGCGCGTTGCGGGCCGCATCCAGCGCGACGCCCGTCGGTTCGAACCCGGTTGGAAGCGTTCGCAGCACTTGCAGGGACGCGGCGTCTACCTCGCTCACGGTGTCGGACCAGGAATTGGTCACGTAGAAGCGTTTGCCGTCGGGCGCGAGCGCGATACCGCGTGGCACTTTTCCCACTTTCACGCTTCCGACAATCGCGTGGGTAGCGGTGTCCACCACCATCACTTCGTCGCTGCCGCTGCACACCACGAACAAGCGCTTGCCGTCAGACGATAGAACGATGTCGTCCGGGCTTCGGTAGCGCTGCGTCTCTCCAGCCGCCGCGACTACGAAAACAAGCGCTAAGATCGCCAGTTTCATGCTCACTTCTCCGTCACTGTGATCACCTGGTCCGCAGCCACGTTCTTCACTATCTGGACTACGCCGCTCGGCCACGTCACGATGACGCGGTCCACTTTCGCGTTCGCGCCGAGCCCGAAATGCAGCCGCCCATCATCCTGGCTCAGGTATCCGGATCCGGCCACACGTTCCGCCGTTTGTTTCTGTCCTCCGGCTTCTACCTGCACCTTGGCGCCGATTCCATCGCGGTTGCTCTTGGTGCCTGCCAGTCTGATCGACAGCCAGTGCCCTGCCGACGGCGAAGTATTCTTCAGCAGCACCCCCGGCGCACCCAGATTCACCAGAAACGCGCCCACCTTGCCATCGTTGTTGTAGTCGGCAAAGCACGCGCCCCGGCCCACGCTCTTGGTCGCGAAGAACGGGCCGGCCTCCGTCGACACATCCTGAAACTTGCCGTCGCCCGCATTCCAGAACACCGAGTGCTCCTGCGGCACCAGGTGGATCAGTCCACCGTGAAAAATCAGCAGGTCGGTCCGCCCGTCATTATCGAAATCAAATGCGCCTGTGCCCCAACTGGTGTATTGCGCAGCCAGTTGCGAGATGCCGGCCTGCTGCGTTACGTCGATGAAAGGCAGTTTGCCTGAATTCTCAAGCAGCCGGTTGTATTTGGAATCACTAACCCAGAGGTCGGGATGCCCGCTGTTGTTTGCATCGAAGAAGATCGGCCCCATCGCGGCGGACGATTCCCCGTTCTGTCCGAATGCCGCGCCGGCGTCGAGCGCGACTTCCTCAAACGTCCCGTCCTTGCGGTTATGGAAGAGAAAGCTCTCGGTCCTGTCATTGGCGACGAAGATGTCGGGATAGCCATCGCCGTCGTAATCGGCGGAGGTCACACCCATGGCCCGGCCTTTGAGTTTAGCAATGCCTGACTTCTCGCTGACGTCTACGAATCCGCCATGGCAGTTGTTGTGGAACAGGAGGTTTGTATCGGCGGCGTAGTCGAGCGGCCCGGGGTAGTTGTCGGCGGCATAGTAGGCGCGGTACGCAGGATCAAACTTCACGTAGCGGCCGACGAACAAATCGATGCAGCCATCGCGATCGTAGTCGAGCCAGGTCGCGCCGATCGCCCAGCCCTTAATATTCAATCCGGCCTTGGCCGTGACATCTTCAAACGACCCATCTCCTTTGTTGCGGTAAAGCGTGATGCGGCCATAGGAAGTCACCAGCAGATCGGTGAGGCCGTCGTTGTCGAAATCCGCCGCGATCGCGGCAAAACTGAAGCCGTCGCCGCCTACTCTGGCCTGCTCCGTAACGTCAGTGAATTTGCCGTTGCCGTCGTTGCGGTACAGATGGTTATGCGGCATCACCGCCGGCGCCTGGCGCAGTGGATATGGATGCATCTCCTTACCCAGCGGCCGGCCGCTCGCCACAAACAGATCGGGCTTCCCATCGTTGTTGTAATCGAACCAGACACACCCGGCGCCCGTCGATTCCACTAGAGATCCAAGCTTTTCCGCGCCGAAGGAATGCGTGAAGTTGATGCCCGATTGAGCGGTGACATCTTCAAAGCGAATAGGAGCGGCGCTCTGAGCACTCAGCGTGCCGGCCAGCAGCGGTGCCAGCCATAACAAATGATAGAGTCCGGGTCGCAGGCTCATTGGGGTCGTCCGTAGTCTCCCAGCATCTTTACGGGTTTCAGCATTTGGTTGAGGATTTCGGGAACCTTATTCTCCGGCGCCCGCTCCGGTCCCGCGTGGCAGCCAACGCAGATGCGCTGTTCACTCGGGCGCATCCAGAACCAGTGCTGTTCGGATCGCAGGCTCCCACCCGAGGCATCCAGCAGTTCCATGCGAATCGGCCGGTCGGCCGGCACTTCCACGTAAAAGGATCCATCCGAAGCCACAGCCGTCTGCCCCAACGCTTGCGGCTTTCCCGTCGCATCGCGAGTGTAGAGCCGAACCGCATGGATCTTTCCTTCAATCGGATTCATGGATTCGCTGGCATTCAAACAGAGCAGATTCCCCGTCCTCCTCGAAGGAACCAATGCGGAAGGAAAGTCGCGCGGGGGCACGCGGGACGCCACAATCACAGGCTCCACGGCGTTCGCGCCATGCACAGCGGCCACGCCCCCCGGGCCGCACGCGTGGGGTCCGGCTTCGTGAATCGAGTACACACCACCAGAGCGCGGCCGTGCAGCAACCAGCCACCGATCGGGACTGACTTCGGCAATCGGCCCTGTCATCTCCAATTCCGAGGCCGCCAGTTTCTGCTGGACAGCCAGCGCGGATGTGTACCGCGCCAACCCGCCATCCACTGTGAAAATCACATCTCCCGAAGAAACCTGCCGCCCGCCGGAGCGCTTCGGCCCATGGTCGCAGCGCAACGTTTCGACGCCCGTGCCGTCGGGATAGACCGTAAACAACTCATTGCGCGATTCGAAGAGAATGCGGCCATCGTGAAGCACGTCGTCGGTGAGATACCAGCCGGGAACGTGGCTCAGCACATTCGTCTTCCCACTCTCGGATGAGATCGCTATTTCTGATCCCGTCGTCGTGACCCTTGTGTAAACCACCCTGCCATCGGGCATATAAAACGGCCGGAGGCAATCAGCAGGCGTTGTCACAACTTGATGCGGTGCGCCTCCGTTCAAATCGGCTTGCCAGATCTGCCAGCGATCCTGCTTCGTAGCGCGCCCCGCAAACAAGACGTGCTTGCCGTCGTAGGAAACCGCCGCATCCGCTGAGGCAAAGAAGCCCGCGACGACGTCGCGCAGCCCTTCCTTAGTTACTAACACCAGATGTGCGCCGCCTGGAAACCGTTCGCCGCCATGCGTCCAAGCAGCTGCATCATAGCGTGGCGCTGCAGTATATATAAATGCCGGCAGGTCGCCCTGAAGAGTTTGTCCCGACAGTATTGAAGCCAGGGCTGCGAGTGTAGCCCCTAGCACCCTTCGCATAAGCTTCACGGTAGAATTACTGGCGCTTAATTCCTATTGTGTGAATGCATTAGTGTGCTTCTTAGTGGAAGTTAATTAGTAGAAGCTTAGTAGAAGCGTTAGTAGAAGATGACTAGATCGTACTGGCTATTGTTGCTGCACAATCACGTTCTCAGTAGCGAGCGTATTCGCGTTCGTCAGTGGTTTCCCGCCGGTCGTGTCCTGCAAATAAAACGTCATGCCGTTCGATACCCACGCGCCCGTCGCTGCGGACCCCGTGGGGCCGCCGGCGGCAAACAGCGGACCGCTTGGCGAGCCCACATGAATTTCCACCGTCTGCGCCAAATGAGCGTCCCAAGCAATGTTGGTTGTGCCGACGATAGTTCCAACGGAAACGACAATCGGATTAGGGCTCGCCACGAGAGAGGCCGACTGTTCCTGCGCGTGCTGCAAGTGCACAACTAACGTGCCCAGGGTGTTGGCCGCAATGGGTTCCTTACCACCGCTTACGTCTTGCAGATAAAAGGTCATGCCATCCGTGACCCACTGACCAGTCGCCGCAGAGCCCACGGAACCGCCAGCCGCGAAGAGCGTTCCATTGGGCTCGCCGACGTGCACCTCGACTTGTGAACTTGAGTCCACATTCCATGAAACAGTCGTGGAACCGACCGTTGCTCCCATTCCAACGGGGATCGGATTCGGATTCGCCGTCAGGAGAAGTTGTGCCTGCAGGTGAACCACCAGGGTCGCGAGTGTGTTGGCTGCGCTGAGAACCTTGCCATCGCTTGTGTCCTGCAAATAGAATGTCATGCCGTCCGTCACCCACTGGCCGGTTTGCGCCGACCCACTGGCGCCGCCCGCAGCGAAGAGTATTCCGGTCGGGCTGCCCACATGAACCTCAACCGTCTGAATGCCGGGAGCGTCCCACTGCAGCGAAGTTGAACCTACAAAACCTCCGGACGCAACCAGAATCGGGTTCGGATTGGCTGAGAACGACGCCTGGATAGCCTGCTGCACAACGTGGACAAGTAACGTTGCAATTGTGTTGGCAGCACTCAACGGCTTGCCTCCGGTGGTGTCTTGCAAGTAGAACGTCATGCCATCCGTCACCCAAGCGCCGGTGCCTGCTGATCCAGTGGGACCGCCACCGGCGAAGAGTGTGCCCGTCGGAGAGCCTACATGAAGCTCAACGGTTGTGGCTTGTGGAGCACTCCAGGTGATGGTGGTGGCTCCGACCATCGTTCCCGTGGGGACGGTAATCGGATTCGGATTGGCGGAGAACGACGATTGGGGAGCTTGTTGCACAACGTGGACCACGACCGTCGCCAACGTGTGGGCCGCCGTCAACGGATTACCACCGGATGTGTCTTGCAGGTAGAACGTCATACCGTCCGTAACCCACTGTCCGGTCTGCGCCGATCCGGTGGGGCCACCGCCGCCGAAGAGCGTTCCGTTTGGAGAGCCTACGTGAACCTCCACAGTCGATGCCCGGGTGCTGTTCCACGTAATAATCGTCACGCCGACAGTAACGCCCAAGGGCACAGAAATGGGATTGGGTGTCGCGCTGATCGATCCCGTTGGCGCCGCAGCCCCCACGTTTACAGTGATGCTGTTTGAAGTAACGGAAGGGTTTTGATGGTCGTCGTAGATGGCGGAGATGCGGTGCGGCCCTGACGTCTGGAAGGTTACGGTGAAGGGAGGCACTTGGTAATTACCGACCTCTGTGCCCAAGACTGTTGATCCGTCGTAAAAAGTGAAAGTCCCAAGTTGCCCTCCACTTGCCTGGAAGGAGATTGTCCCACCTAGGGGAATGGAAAGCGCAGAAGCCTGAAGCTGAATCTGCTTCGGAAAATTGCCCGACGGTTTCAGTGTGAGTGTGTTGGAGAAGCCGAGCGCGTAATTCACGTCAGCGAAGGTTGCGTTGATTGGCACGGGAACACTGCTTCCCTGTAAGAACACGTTGGTTACGGTGGCGATCGAGAACGAATTGCTAAACAGCAGGCTCACTCCGCCGGGCGCGGGAGCGGCACTCGTGATCGCGAGATCGGGCTTGGCGTCGCCATTGAAATCGCCGAGGGCTAACGAGTTACCTGTCGTCGGCTCAGTGACCGGCGCGAGGAAGTGACCAGGATTCGAAGGGTCGCCAATCAAGATCACCGTTGAACTCGAATTCACCTCGGCTATATCGGGGATTCCATCGCGATTCAGGTCGCCGATTGCCACGACCGACGTGGGTGTCGTCCCGAGGCTGACCGGCGCCTGGAATTGTCCCGGCTGGCTGAGGTTCCCGAACAGAATCGTCGAACCATTGATCAGCAGGTCCAAAGAGCCGTCGCCGTTGAAATCGGCCGCTAGGACCGACATCGGAATTCCTACGTCCGAACGATTCGCTGCCGGCAAGAACTTGCCGGGGCGATAGGAATCGCCGAGCAACACGCTGAGGTAACCACCGGTGGCATTGCTGACGGGCCCATTCGGAGTTTGAAACCCGATGGCCAAGTCGGGAATTCCGTCGCCATTGAAGTCGCCCACGGCCAAAGACGTGGGCACATAGGCGCCGACGGTAGTCACAGCCGGAGCACCGGGAACGAAGTGCCCGGGGTGAGCCGGGTCGCCAAGCAGCACGTTGACCAGTGCGCTCGCCGATGGACCGGCAACCAAGTCAAGCAGGCCATCGCCGTCGAGATCGGCTACCGTAACCAGCGTGCCCCCCGCGTAAGTGGCGCCCGCAACGAACTGTCCAGGACTCGACGAATTACTAAGTAGGATGGTAGTGCTGTTCAAGCCTGCGACGGCGAGATCGAGAAGGCCGTCGCCATTGAAGTCACCGACGGCGAGCGCCTTGGGACCGAAACCAACGGCCAGTTGGTAATTAGTCGCAGGCTGGAACCTGCCGGGATTAATTGGATCGCCTAGAAATACGCTGACCGTGTTGTCAACAAGGTTCGCGACTGCCATATCGTTCACACCATCGTTGTTGAGGTCCGCGATAACGACAGCGTCGGGTTGATTCCCTGCAGGTTGGCTCGTGGCCGGAAGGAAGGTGACCGGCGCGGTGGGGACCGGCTGCACATGGTTGTCGAACCACCCACCTCCCCCCACAACTTGAATCGTTGCGTATCCGGCCGGAGGGGCAATGCCTGCGCCATCAATCCGAAGTGTCAAATCGTAATTCAGGGAAGTCACGGCATTTGGACTGGCGGACAGAGTAAGCGTGGGGGTCAGTCGGCTGGTGACAGAGAAGGAGACTGGGTTTGAGGTACTGGCCGCCGCACCCAATGCTCCGTTGTAGGCAGCGACGATGGATAAATCACCGCCGGGCGCGAGCTTGGTCGTTCGCAGCGTGGCGGTGCCGAGGCCACTACCGCTGTTCACGATCTGCACGGTCCCTAGGATCTCCGAGGGTGGCGACGGCTCCGAGTGGGCCAGCAGCTCAAAGGTGACGCTGCCGGCTGTAACAGGAGTTTGGCCCACGGTCACGGTGGCGGCGAGCGTGATCAAGCTGCCGAACGCAGTGTCGCCGCTGGTGTTGTTCCCGGTAACCGATATTGTCGTGTACGTCTTCTTCGGTATGACGGCCGGAACGCCGTTGGAGACATTGGAACTGTAGCTCGGATCACCGGCGTAGGCAGCGGCCAAAACCTGCGGCGCGGTCTGACTTGCCGAAACGTCACTCAACGCCGCCGTTGCTGACGTCGCGCCGAAGAAAACGTTGATGGTGTTTACCGGACTGCTCCCCGCAAAAGCAGACGTGACCATGTCCGGTATTCCGTCGGCATTGAAATCGGCGACAGCGAAGAAACTCGATCCAGCCGGGGAACCGGGCGGCACGATTCCCGTTGTGAGGAACTGACCCGGATGCGTTTTGTCGTTAAGGAAAACCTCGCCGCCGATCACCACGTCGGCCAGTCCGTCGCCATTGAAGTCGGCAACCCGGATCGAACTCGGCCCACTTGCCAGGGCAGTGAAGAGCGGCGCGAGGAATTGCCCGGGATGGTTCGGATCAGCTAACAACACGTTAATGCCGGTGTCGTTCGCGTCGACCCCGGCCAGATCGATGAGACCATCTCCGCTGAAGTCCCCCGCCGCTAGGAAAACCGCAGCCGGCGAGAGTGAGTAGGCTACAGGAGCAAGAAACTGCCCCGGCCGGGTTGGGTCGCCGAAGTAAATGCTCACGCCGCCATCAGCCGCCGCGAGGTCGGCCACACCGTCACGATTGAAGTCGCCGACCACCAAGCTTGATGCAGAGGAACGAGACGCTACGATGACTTGCGGCAGAAACTGGCCAATATGAGCGGGGTCTTGGAATAGCACGCCGATGGTCTGGTCCTGATAGTTGATAACCGCAATGTCGGCTAACCCGTCCTGATTAAAGTCGCCCACGGCGAGGAAGTTGGTGCCCATTCCAGTTGGATAATTGACGGCTGCCAGAAACTGTCCAGGATGTTGGGGATCTCCCAGGAGCACACTGATGTTGCCGTTTGAATTTGCCATCATGAGATCCAGCAATCCATCGCCATTCACATCGGCAGTTGTTAAGTAGGCGCCCTCCTGGCCGGTGTCGTATGTGACCGGTGCTCCAAACTGCCCGGGATGATTGGGGTCCGCGAGCAAAACGGTGATTCCGGCGAATTGGTTGATCGCCAGGTCCTGGATACCGTCTCCATTGAAATCGCCGGCGACGAGCATCCCCGGCTCGCTGCCAGCGGGGTAAGAGCCACCGGCAAGAAACCCGAACAGCCCTGCCGCCACCGGCACCGTACCCAGCGACTGGCCCGTGCTCGGATTACTGAAGGCAATCGCTCCAGTCGGTGGCGCGAAGCCCAACCCTAGGACGGTCGCCAACAAGTCCACGTTGGCGGGATGAACCGCATTGGCGGTCTCCGTCAATTGAGTGACTGAAGCAGGGATGCCCGCCACGACCAGCGAGGCAGCGACCGACGTGCTGGCGGCGACCGTTTGTGACGAATAGGGCGCGCCGCTGTAGCTCGCAACAATCTGGTGTGCCCCCGACGTGAACGATCCGGTCTTGAGAACCGCTTGCCCGTTGCTTTGAACAGAAACGGTTCCCAGTATTCTGTTGCCTTCCGAGAATGTGACCCATCCGGAGACCACCGGCCTCCCATTCACTGACACGGCGGCAGTCAGTTGTACGACCGACCCGAGCGCAGTGGCCGAGGGGTTGATCGTCAGGACAGTGGTGGTCGGCGTTGGAACGGAGACCGTGAGGCTGCCACCGCTTGCGCCTGCACTGGCGCTGCCTTGGTAATTAGCCTGTAAACTGTGCAGGCCCGGACCGGATAAGGCCACGTTCGAAAGAGTCGCGATTTGCGCCGACGTGATGGCGCCCAGCAGAATATTCAAGTGATTCGGGCTCACATTGTCCTGACTGGGCGCCATCACCAGATCGGGCACGCCGTCGCCATTGACATCTGCCTCAGCGAAGATCATGACGCCTGGCCCGTAGTAGGCCACGGGCGAAAAGAACTGGCCGGGATGGGAAGGATCCCCGAATAATACGCCGATGTTGCCCTGGACGCGGCCCTCCGACACCACCAGATCCGGCACTCCATCGCCATTTAGGTCTCCAATCGCCAAGGTGGATACCGCCCCTTCCATGGCACTGAGGCTATACATTACAGGGGCGAGAAACTGGCCGGGATGGTTCGGATCAGCGAACATAACACCCACCGAGCTGCCGCCAGCCACGAGGTTGTTCGTAACGACGACGTCGGTCTTCCCGTCGCCATTCAGGTCTGCCAGAGCGATGGCGTAGGGGAAGATTCCAGCCGGAAAGATCGCCTCCTCGATGAACTTGCCTGGATTCGCGGGGTCGGCCAAAAGCACCTGAATAGCGTTCGCGCCCGTGGTGATGACCAAGTCCGGATAACCGTCGCCGTTAAAGTCGGCGGAGGCCAGGAAGATCGGGTTTCCGTACGTTCCGTAGGTCGACTGCGCCAGAAACGAACCGGGATGAGCGGGATCGCCGAGCAGGACGCCAATCGTGTTGTCTCACTGATTGGTCACTGCGAGGTCGGGAACTCCGTCCAGGTTGAAGTCGTTGATCGCAATCCCGGTGGGTCGACTGCCCACGGGATAAGCAACCTGCGGAAGGAATTGACCGGGATGCGCCGGGTCGCCCAGTAATACCCCAATCGCGGAGTCCAAATCGTTCGCCACGATCAGATCCAGGATGCCGTCAGCGTTCACATCGTAGGCCGCCACAAACTGGGGAAGTTTTCCGACCGGATACGTTACGGATGGAAGGAACTGCCCAGGATTGGCCGGGTCGGCCAAGAGCACATCCACCTGGTTGTTCCCGCTGTCTGCGACAACAACGTCGGGAAACCCATCATTATTGAAATCCCCTACCGCAACGGACGTCGCGGTATTCGTTTGCATTAGATAGCCCTTCGGCGCGAGAAAGGCCTGCTGAACATCCGCACCTTGAAGAGTGGTCGTTCCGAGGCCCTTTCCGGTGGTCACGTCCTGAAAAGTCACGGCGCCGCTGGGGGCCAGGAGCCCGGAATTTGTCACGTTTGCCGTCAGGACATAAGAGCCGGGGTGCGATAAATCGGCCCGCGCCAAGAGAGCCGTGGTTGTCGACGACGGTAAGCCGAGCTCCAGCACTTGAACCGCAGCCGCCGCCGACTGGCTCGCGGCCGCTTTCGAGCTCTCATTCGGCGCGCCGCCGTAGGACGCAACGACAGTATGCGAACCGGCCGCGAAGGACGCTGTCTTTAGGGTTGCCGTGCCGGCAGAGGCGCCGGCGCGTATCACCTGTACGGCACCGAGAAGCCTTGTTCCATCCAGGAACTGAACCGCGCCGCCTGTGACCGGCTGGCCATTCAAACGGACCGTGGCCGTCAATGTGACGACCGAACCGATGTTTAGAGTCGCGGGCGCAGCGGTTAGAACTGTGGTTGTTGGTGTGGTTTGAGCGCTGGATAAGCAGGCGAGGGTAAGTGTCGCACAGACAACAGTCAACGAATACTTAGAAACCCGAGCGGGAACGTGATGCACCCCCAATGTTACATGGCCGGTTCAAAAGTGCCATTGCACGCGGAGGCTCATGGGCCTTAGGATGGCTATTGTTGCTGCACAATCATGCTCACAGTGGCCAGCGTATTCGCGCTCGTCAGTGGTTTCCCGCCGGTCGTGTTCTGCAAATAGAACAGCATGCCGTTCGATACCCACGCACCCGTTGCCGCCGATCCCGTGTTGCCGCCGGCGGCAAACAGCGGACCGCTTGGCGAGCCCACGTGAATTTCCACCGTCTGCGCCAAAGGCGCGTCCCAAGCGATGTCGGTTGTGCCGACGATCGTGCCGGTTGACACCTCGATGGGGTTCGGAGCGGCCGTGAGAGAGGCCCCCGGTTGTTGCAGGTGCACAACAAGCGTACTGAGCGTGTTGGCCGCGGTCAGCGGCTTGCCGCCCGTGACATCTTGCAGATAAAAGGTCATGCCATCCGAAACCCATTGGCCCGTCGCCGCCGAGCCGGTTGAAGTTCCCGCCGCGAAGAGTGTTCCATTAGGCGCCCCGACATGCACCTCGACTTGCGAGCTTGAATCCGCAATCCAGGAGATCGAGGTGGCACCCACGGTGGCCCCCGCAGCGACCGGAATTGGATTCGGACTCCCGGTCAGAAACGTCTTCTGCACGAGCAGGGCCGTCACCGTCGCGATCGTATTGGCAGCGGTCAAGGACTTTCCACCGCTCGTGTCCTGCAAGTAAAAGGTCATGCCGTTCGTAACCCACAAGCCAGTTTGGGCCGATCCAGTGGGGCCGCCTGCCGCAAAGAGAATTCCGTTCGGGCTGCCCACGTGGATCTCAAGGGTCTGGGCGGCTGGGTCGTCCCATGTGAGCAAGGTCGAACCCACAACGGCGCCCGGCGAAACCGGGATCGGGTTTGGATTGGCCGACAGGGCCAGTTGTTGATTAACGTGCAGAACCAAGCTAGGGTCGTCAAAATTGCAGGCGAGCGCCCTTCTCGGTCGCGCTTCAAAAAAGCTTTGTTTAACGACAGTGGCGCAGAGAACCGGCATCCGCTTGCTGACGCGCGTGGTTCAGTGCTGGAGTATTCACACAGTTCCGGGCGAGCGCTCCTCAACCTTCTGCCTTTCAGGAGCGGCTGCCGATGCGCTATCAAGCGAGCAGTGCCACCCGCCAGCGCCCGTAGGCAACGAAAACAACCAGCAGGCACACAACGAACGGAAACACCGCAGCCGCAGCACCCTGGATTGCGATGGTGATGGCCGTTGCACCGATCATGATCACAACCAAGCAAGCTGCTGCCAGCGTCGTGAGGCCGGGTCGAATTCGAAGCAAGCCGGGTAGAACCAGGCCAATTGCCCCAACAATCTCAGCCACGCCTATGAAATGTAAGAACCAGCCCGGCATCGTGGGCATTTGCTTGGTCATTTCCTCCACCGGCATGACGAACTTCATGACCCCGGCGAAGAGAAAGAGCAGCGCCAGGAGCCATTGAATGATCCAGAGTGCACGATTCACGATTGGTTTTTCTCCTCGATTTGCCGTGGCGCGGGCTCAATAGCCCTGCGCAGTCCGTTTTACTCTCGGCGAATCCGCCTGGGCCACGTTGTTGAGGCTAATCACTCCCTGCCACGACGACAAGTAACGTAGCAACGATGTCGATTCCGATTACTGTGCCCATGAACCCTCTTGAACGATCCGCCGGCGTTAATCCGCGGCCAGCATCCTATCCAGGCTTCTCCTCAAAAGCTTGGATTCTGCGGCATGGCTGCGCCGTCGCAGCGCGGATCGGATCCCGCGAAGTTTACCTTTCTCTTCGCGTCGCGCTCGACCGCCTCGCCTTGGCCAACGGTATACGAAAACGGTTCCAGCAGCGTGATGACGTGGCCCCGGCGCGTCAGATCCTCGCGAACCGCGGAAGACACCCGCGGCTCCATCTCGACATCGCAGCCTTCAAAAGTCTGCTTCGTGAAACGCGCAGCTTCCAATGCAGCCTGAATGTTGAGCCCGAAGTCCACCACGTTCGCCACGAACTGCGCATGCGCCTGAGACTGGTTCCATCCGCCCATGATGCCGAAGCCGATATGAATATCGCCCTTCGACATGAACGCCGGAATGATGGTGTGCAGAGGCCGCTTGTGGCCTGCCAGCGAGTTCGGCAGTCCCGGGGTGAGTTCAAAGCCCGCGCCCCGGTTGTGAAACGAGAACCCAACGCCCGGCGCGACCATGCCCGTGCCGTAGCCGCCGTAGTTGCTTTGGATCAGCGAGACGATGTTGCCATCCTTATCAATGGTCGACATGTAGATGGTCTCGCTCCCTCTTGAGGTCAGCTTCTGCGCGAGGTCCGACGGGACAACGTGGCAGGCCGCTTTGTTCATCTCAATCAGCTTCGCGCGTTGGGCCGCCAGGTCCTTTGACAACATCTCGTTGACAGGAACAGGCCCGAACTTGGGGTCGCCCACGTAATGAACCATGTCGGCATACGCCAGCTTTTTGGCCTCGATCATCACGTGCAGAGCAGCGGCGGAGTTCTGCCCGTAGTCCGCTAGCGGGAAGTTCTCCATGATGTTGAGCATCGCCAGGGCGGCAATTCCCTGCCCGTTCGGCGGCAGTTCATAGACCGTCCAGCCGCGATAGGTCGTGGAGATCGGCTCCACCCACTCCGGCTGAAACGTGGCAAAGTCCTCAACCGTGTGTGTGCCGCCTTGTGAACGCAAAAAGCTGACCATGGTTTCCGTCAGCGTGCCGTTGTAATAGCCGTCCCGGCCTTTTGTGGCGACCGTGCGCAGGGAGGACGCCAGCGCCGGGTTCTTAAACTCGTCGCCAAGCTTGGGCGCGACCCCGCCGGGCATGTAGGTTTCTTTGTATCCTGGCTGTTCGAGGAATGCTTTGCCGATCCAATACCGCGCTCCGCGCTCCGGCAGCGGAAACCCGTTCTCGGCATAGTAAATGGCCGGCGCGAGCAGCTTGTCGAACGGCATGGTCCCGAACCGCGTTCGCAGCGCGTCCCATCCCGCGACGCATCCCGGCACGGTGATGGTGTGTACGCCGTGCTGATCCAGCTTGTCGATGTTGTGCGCCTTCAGATACTCGATGGTCAGGCCTTTTGGTGTCCACCCGCTCGAGTTGAGCCCATAGACTTTTCCCGTCTTGGCCTCATAGACGATGGCGAACAGATCGCCGCCCATGCCATTGACGTAGGGCATGGTGAGGCCAACCACCGCGTTGGCAGCGATCGCCGCATCCACGGCGTTTCCACCCGCTTCGAGAATCCTGGCCCCGGCCTGCGAAGCCAGGAACTGCGGCGTCGCGACAATGCCTCCATTCGAGACGATCATCGAACGGCCCTGATCGGGGCTGGAGGCGAACGGCTGTGCGTCAGAAGGCATCGGCAGGGCGAGAAGAAAACACACAACGGCGATCTTCATGAATGAACTCGATTATAAGGCGAAACCAACGAGCGCGCTCTTACTTCGGATCTGGCTTCGGATCCGCCGGCAGCGTGAACGTGACTTTGGCCTCGCCGAGGACCGGGATGGGCGTGCCATTCTCGATGTTTGGCACGCCGTTCTCGACGAATCGTTTGTACCGATATTGGAGTACCGCCTCGAGAGGTGCGTTCACCAGCAACGGCTCGCCCCAGAGCAAATCAGCTTTTCTAACGGAACCGTCTTTGTCAACAGACAGAATGAAGACGACACTGCCTTGGACATGGGTCTTCTTGGCGTCCGGCGGGTACACTGGATCGACCTTTTTGATCAGACGCTTTTCCATCCGGTCCGCGTTTACAAATACGTTTGACGGGGCTGTGCCCGGCGGAGGCGGCGGCATGCGGCTGTCCTCGATGGCCTTACTCCAGCGAGGATTACCTGGATCTATGGCGACCGCACGCTCCATAAACTGCTGGCCTAAAATGATGAGGGCGTTGTTGTCAAAGCCTGGAAGGAACGCGAGGAGAGCCAAATCGAAACCCACGCCGGAGAGCAGCTCAGGGTCAGTAGAAATGGCGAGTTCTTGCCGGAGACTCTCAGCAACTTCGTACGAGAGGTTTCCATAGCCAACGGTTTTCTCATCACTGGCTGGGTAACCGGGGAACTCTTCCGCCACCGCATAGGCGCCAATGAGCTGGTTTCGATAGCGCCGGTTCTCAGGTTCCAGACGGCTGGCCTTCTTGAAAAGATCTTTTCGAGTTCGGCAGCTCTTTCGGGGGAAATCACCGGCTCATGGGATCGCTGCGGCCGTTCTCCAGCTACCTGCCCGGCCGTAAGGCAAACGATCGCCGAAACACAAGCCACCAGCGCCATCCGCAGAAGCCGCATACCCATTCTCGCCGCCCCGGAGTCGCGACTAACTGCGCTCGAACCGCAACTCCATTAGCAGCGACTCTACCACGTTTTCGCGCCTCCGAAGGCAAGCCCGCGCCTCTTAATCGGATTCAGGTCTTTCCAAGTTGCAGGGCGCCCTGGTAACATCCTCAGGCCGAACGAAAACCCGCCCTTGGAAACGCTCCCATGGCTACACGGATGCCGCGTTTTTAGTTTTCTGGAAGTTCTACGAGTCAAATTATAAGCGCGAATTCATTTAAACTGCGATATGTCCAGACTTACTGTCGCAGTGGCGGTTCTCTATGCCTCACTTACTACTCTGACCACCTATGCACAGCAAACCGGGAACCAGCCGCCCTCAAACAATTGCCCGGACCCAACCCACGCTCAACAGTATTACTACTGTTTAGGTGCCGCCGCCCTGGCCGGTGGTGATACGGCGGAAGCAGAGAAAGACTTCCGCATTGCTACGCAACTGAGTGGAAGCCAAAGCAAACCGGACCTCAAAGAATTCGCCCTCTCTTTGGCGGGATTGGGAGTGGTTTACGAACGGCG
>JBAUOG010000486.1:0-2615 GCA_049579625.1 Bryobacteraceae bacterium | reverse complement strand
GGTTGGTTCTCTTGATCGCGTGCGCGAACGTGGCCAACCTGATGACGGCTCAGTCGGCCGCCCGTACCCGGGAAATGGCGCTACGAGTCTCCATCGGCGCCGGGCGCCGTCGTTTGGTTCAAATGGTCCTGGTCGAAAGCGCTCTGATCGCATTTCTCGCGGCTGCTGCGGGGGCCTCGTTCGCCTGGTGGGCGGCGCCATTCGTTGTCGGCATGATCAATCCGCCAGATAATCCGGCGCGATTGATTCTTCCGGCGGACTGGCGTGTTCTCGGATTTGGCCTCGCCCTGACCATCGGCGTGGCGCTCCTCTTCGGCTTGATGCCTGCGCTACGTGCGTCAAGCGTCCGGCCGGCCACCGCGCTAAAGGGCGGGGAGGACCCCCATTCACGGCGGCGCTTGATGAACACGCTGACCGGCGTTCAAGCGGCTTTCTGTTTCTTGGTTCTATTCGTCGCCGGCCTCTTCGTGGCAACCTTCCAGCGCTTGTCTAATGAACCGACTGGATTCTCCTCCGAACGCCTCCTCACTCTCGACACCATGACGCAGAATCCGCAGCCGGCCGCCGCCTGGGATCAGGTGGCCGAGCACCTTCGCAACGTGCCGGGCGTAGAACGTGTTGCGATCGCGGGTTGGCCGCTGCTCAGCGGAACCGGCTGGAACGACGCCGTGTCCTTCAACGGTGGGAATCCCAGTGAAGATCTCACCTACTTCTTGAGTGTCTCGCCGGGATGGGCCGCAGTCATGAAGATCCCGTTCATCCAGGGACGGGACTTCCGTCCGAACGATATTTACCCTGGCGCGGCAATCGTTAACGAAACATTCATCAAGCGTTACTTTAATGGCGAGAACGCGGTTGGACGATCCTTTGAGCAGGCTGAGGATGAAGGCGGGCGCATCCCCTTCCAGATCGTCGGCGTGGTTCGCGATGCTCGTTACCGCGGCCTGCGTGAACCTGTCCCTCCCGTTGCGTATGTTCCTTTCCACGCTGTCGACTCGAAGGACGCGGGCAAAGCGGCGGAAGTCCTGCAGTTGGCGGCAATCAAGCGGGCCACGTTCATTGTGCGCACCGCGAGTTCCAACCCGCTCGCGCTGGCGCCTGTTCTGCGCCGGGAGGTGGCTCAGGCCCAGCCCGGGTTCCGCGTGAGTAACATTCGCACACAACAAGAGATCAATGACGCTCTGACCATTCGCGAACATCTACTGGCAATGTTGGCGTTCTTCTTTGGAGCCGTGGCACTGTTGCTCGCTGGTGTCGGATTGTACGGCGTGCTTGATTACTCGGTCTTGCGGCGGCGCCGTGAAATAGGCATCCGCATGGCGATTGGCGCGCGAGCAGGTGGCATCATCCGCCTTGTCGCGATGGACGCGTTCTCTATGGTGCTGGTGGGTGCATTTGCAGGTCTTGCTCTCGGCATGGTCTCGGTGCGATACATTGGCGCGCTCCTCTATCAAGTCAAGGCAGGTGATCCGGGTATGCTCGCGTTTCCGTCGCTGATCATCATCCTGGCAGCACTATTATCTGCGTTGCCGGCCGCGATCCGTGCGGTGCGAATCGACCCCGTCACAACGCTGCGTTCCGATTAGTCCGGCACAGCCTTGCTTATCGCTTGAAGTAATACGTCCAGCTCAAACTGACATACGATTTCGGCGGTACGCCCACTACCCGTTCGAACGGCTGCGGAACGCTCGGCAGCGCCAGTACTTCCGTGGTCTGGCCTGTCTATCCGCAGGCGACGAGGAAGTTCGCCGCAATCGACATCCGATTCTGAAAGAACGGCCGCAGCACGGCTCCCCGGAACTCTGTCATCGGCACGCCGACAAAGCCATCGCCCAGAGGCTTGGCCTTTACGAACTCAAACTCGCCGCGAACCTGCAGATGGAATGGCAAGTGATTCTCGGATGCCACCGCATCCCAGATTGTTCGCGGCGCCTCCGGTACCGGTTGGCCCGTTTGAGCGTCCCGCGCGTCGGCTTGCGCGTAGGAGAGGTAAACACTCCCATGCTTGAAGTTCCGTTGTATAGAAACGGAGAGGACCTTGTTGATGGATGGACCAACGATCTCCTGCAGGCCGCGAACGGTATCACGTTCCTCACAATCGTGCTACTGTTGATGCCCAAAGCGTTAGCCGTTACGCGCTGAGTGGGAAACTGGATGCCCAATGGGCGCATTCTCGGCGCGCCGACCACATCCGCATTCCACGTCGGAACCTTCTAATCACTTGCCACGATACATTCTCTCGACTCAACCTGATATTTTCGTGACGTGAGAAACTCTTCCCTGCAAGCAGCCACGCTGGTGATCCTGATCACCGGCGCAGCGCTGGCCCAGAAGCCCGAGTGGGATAACCCGGCGATCATCCACGTGGGAACCGAGCGCCCTCACGCGACGATGATGACTTACCCGGGCGTTGACCAAGCCAAACAAGGCAACCGCGACACGTCGCCCTGGTTCCAGTCATTGAATGGCGATTGGAAGTTCCACGGCTCGCTGCGCCCCGCCGAACGCCCCATCGATTTCTATCGCCCCGACTTTTCCGACGCAACGTGGGGAATCATGCCCGTCCCGGCCAGTTGGCAGATGCATGGCTTCGACACCCCCCTTTACACCAACAT
>JBAUOG010000485.1:0-5546 GCA_049579625.1 Bryobacteraceae bacterium | reverse complement strand
GCACCGGCCCTGGCTACGGCACCTCCTGGAATACCGGCACGGCAACGAACTCTACCCACGCGTTGACCGCGATCGCGACCGACAAGGCGGGCCACTCGACCACCAGCAGCGCCGTCGTGGTCACGGTCGATACCATTCCTCCCTCGCTTTCTCTGACCACACCGGCCAGCGGTGCCAATCTGAGCGGAACCGTCACGCTTTCGGCTAGCGCGACGGACAGAGTGGCGATGGGCAGCGTGCAGTTCCAGCTGAACGGAGTGAACCTGGGAAGCGCGATTTCAGGAGCGGGTCGGACGTACAGTTACTCGTGGGACAACCACCACGGCGGTCAATGGCACCTACACACTGACTGCGGTGGCCACCGATGCGGCCGGGAACACCGTGACAGCCGGTCCCATTTCAGTGACGGTTAGTAATAATGCCCAGCCCGTCTGGACCAACACTGACACGAACACGATGCGATCGGTATGCCCGCCGAATGACTACAACGTCGGTGTGACTGTCAACGGCATCACCCAGACAGCCTATCAATTCAGCGCCCTTTGCTATGGTGACATGGCAAAAGGAGGGGGGCTGCAACCGATACGGCACGCGACAGGCTGTTGATATGGAGTGCTGGGCACGGCGGTGGCAGCCGCAATGAAATCTATTCGTTCAGCCTCTCCAGGGCTCCGACAATCACGCACCTCAACAATCCCAGCGTGTTCGATACGACTCTTCCGGGCGCGGAAGTTTGAGGGCCCTGATCTTGTTATCAATTCCCCAAACTCCGCAGTAGTAACGAGCGCGTCTTATTCGTTTGCCACTTATTCGTTTGCCAGCTATGATGTTGCCGAGTATCTGACAATCTTCTCAGGAACTGGATTCACGGCTCACACCTGCACCATCGTATCCGTCAGCGGTGGCGCGGCCACGCTTGATCAGTCAGTGGGCACCGCTGGATCGACAGGCGGCTCATGGCAGATGAATCAGGAATTGTTTTCGTCGGACGGAACTCCAGTGCCATGCAGACGGGCGGCACCTTCGTGTACATACCACAGTCCGTCAACCGGGACGGGCTCAAGGGCAACATGGCTTTTAGCTCCGTGCTCCCGGTTTAATCCCACCCCTTTTAGCCGGTCGTCGTTTAAATGCGGCTACGCTTACATGGTGCAATATGTATCCAGAGCAAACGCCCGGCGGTTATGACGTTACTCAACCCTATCCGCCAGTCGGGAACGGTACTTGCGCGTGGAACTCGAATAACCCAAATGACAACCGAGTCTGGTGCGAGTGGGATGCAATAATCAGATGATCGCCTATAGCCCGAGCGCTATTAGGCTGCTCCTGCTTATCCGTTGACTCAGCACAGCCCAACAAGTAGTGTGGTGGCATGCCTCGGCCGTTGTTCCCGAAAACTCTGCGGGAGTTCCAGCGCCAATTCGCAACCGAGGAAGCTTGCCGAGCGTATTTGGCCAGGTGCAGGTGGCCGGACGGGTTTGTGTGCCCACGCTGCGGGCACCGGCAGGCCTACGAACTGAACTCGCCACGGCTGTGGCAGTGTGCCGGTTGCCGGTATCAGGCTTCGGTGATGGCCGGAACGGTCTTGCATCGGACAAGGGCTCCCCTGACGGTCTGGTTCTGGCGGCATATTTGATGACCACTGACAAGCGGGGCCTCTCGGCGTTCCTGTTACAGTGGCAGTTGGGGTTGGGGAACTACGAAACGGCGTGGATGATGCTCCACAAGTTTCGGCGCGCGATGGTGAACGTCAGCCGCGAGCCGTTGCGCGGCGATGTAGAAATCGATGACACCTGGATCGGGGGCACTCAGGCCGGATTGCGTGGAAGCCGGCAACTCAAAGGAAGGAAAGCGGCCGTGGTTCTGGTGGCGGTGGAGAAGCGCGACCAGTCATCCGGGCGCGTTCGCATGGAGGTCATCCCGGATTTCAAGGCCGCCACGCTGCTTTCTTTCCTGAAGAAACATGTGGCGCAGGGGGCCACTGTCTACACCGACGGACCGAAAAGCTACGTCGGACTTCAGGAAGCAGGCTACAGGCATATGCCCCGCATCCAGCCCACCCGCACCGCCTTGCGAAAGGGCACCAAGTCGGTCGTGCCCCCGGCTGACCGCGCGATCGGCAACCTGCAACAGTGGCTGATCGGCACCTACCACGGCGTCAGCAAGGATCAACTGCAGGTGTACCTCGACGAGTTCGTATTCCGGCATAATCGCCGGAAACAACCAATGGCCGCCTACCAAACGCTCCTCGGCCTTGGGGCCGCCCACCAGCCGACCGAATACAAACAGATCCGAGGGGCAGCCGACATTGCAGGAAAAACTGGGCCAAGTCCCGTCACCACAACCTATTGTGCCGAGCTGAGTCAACCGGATAAGCAGGAGGCTGCTAACCCAATGGATTCTTCAGCAGCAGCCGGCGACTCCGTTTGAAGACGACCCTTTCTTTCGCACTCAGGCGCCGCATCTCACTGCGCCGGACTTCCTCGACCGCTTCATTGAGATGTTTGACTATGTGAAACCGGTCGAACAGGATCTGCGCGTTCAGCGCGTGTTGCCGTACCAGGCTGGCATACGGCGCCCACATGTCCATGCAAACCACCTGCAGCGTATGGCAGCGCCGGCCGCCATTTCCTCGGTGAAGAACTTCCTCACCGCCTCTTCGGTGCGGTCTTCTCCGACCCACACCAACACGCGGCGCTCCAGATCGTAGACCACTGTAGGGTAAACCTGCCCTTTGCGCCGGCTCACCTCATTGATGCCAATGACATGCACCAGTGGCCGCGCGCGATGGCGCAGTCCATAGTCAACAGCTCGTTCACGATCGTCGCCACACTCTTCCAGTTCAGGCCGTACTGGCGCCGTTGCCAACTCACTTCGCGCTCCAGCACCGCCATAGCGTTGGAAAGCGCCGTGGTCACTCGCGCCCACGGTTTCGGCTTCGGCCAGATTGTGCACAATGCGTTCCCGCTTCAGATGCGCGGGCAACGGCTGCGGCCACGCGGCTTTGCTCCGGCGCCGCTGTCGGCCGATGCGGGCGGATCTTTGTCATTGGGGCCGCTTCCGCCGTCCTTCGAAAGTTCTTCGACATTGACGCCCTGAGTTTTCAGCTCGGCTTCGAACAGCGCCAGTTGTTCTTCCGTGACCTACTCACTGCGCTTTCCGCTTCTTGCGGCGAACAACTGCCTGAGCAGGTTCTCGGTCTTGATGCGGCGCGCCTGTTCGGCGTCCAGTTGCGCGATCAGGTTCAGCACCATCCGGCGCAATGTGGTTGCGTCGCCCGGGAGTTATTTCTGATCGATGGGCACTGAAAAAAGACTACAGGAAACAGAGCTGAAAGCCAGTATAGAAATGCAGAAATCACCAATGTTTACGCGGCTTCGGAGGCCGGGCGGAGATATCGCTTTCTGCTCCGTGCGTGGCTCAGATCGATACCCGAGAGCAGCGCGCCGAGTTCGGCCGCGGTGATCTCATACCGCTTCTCGCCATCGGTAACACCGGAGTCGCCAAACGGCATTGCGTACGTACCTTCTTCCAGCCGTTTTGCCCAGACCGCGAACCCGTCGCGATCCCAGTAGAGTATCTTGATCCGGTCGCGCCGCCGGATGGCGAAGACGAACAGATGCCCGCCGAAAGCGTCCAGCTGCATCGATTGAGTCACCAGGGCATGCAGACCGTCAAAGCTCCTGCGCATGTCGCAGGCCGAAGCGCAGAAATACACGCGCACGCTGGCCGGCAGATGCATCATCAACATTCCCGCAGCGCGTGCAAAACGACCCGCAAGGTCGCCGCATCGGTACCGGGTGCGATACGGAGGCGGTCGCCCGACACCAGAATCAGTTCCGGTCCCGCAAACCGGTCGGCTCCCTTCGCGCTGGCATCCACCAGCGCGAACCGAACGGGCTCATCTGCCGCCAGCCGTTTCCGCCAGTAATAGAAGGCCTGCTCGGTGAAGCCGTGTTGGCGACAGAATTAGCTCACCGACAACTTGCTCTGCTGTTGTTGCCCGATAAGTTCCTGCCATTTCTGCTCTGACGCGACGCGTGCGGTGGCTCTCATCCATCCCACTATCGGACCTTCCGGGACTCATCAGCCAGAGGGGTTCATCGGACGCATACGTATACCGCTCCGAAGGCTTCGCTGCCCAATACCGCAAAAGCACTGCTGATCTATGGAAAGAATCGAAAGAGTTTTTGCCGATCCTCTTGGTCTCAGTAGTAGTAGAGGGCAGCCCTCGTCATCTATGAGATCGAGATGAATATCTCTACCGGCTGAGGGATTCTTTATCTCCCGCTTTAGCCTAAAAGAGTCCTCTCCCACTCAGCGGGCCGCGTAAAGTAATCTTCCAACGCTCCCAATGCGAAAGCTTTACCCTCAGGAAGCGGCTGGCGATAATGCCAGTTGGCCAGCAGCAGCGGCAGCAAGGACGCGAATTCCTGCCGCTCGAACTGAAGTCCTTTAGTATAACGCGCAATCAGGCGGCGCGCGTACCGCTGAACGGCGACGTTCCATCGATCCGGGGACCGTGCCGTGTCGAGCGAGAACAGGAATCGCACGACGTCATAGAACGGCAAATCGACATTACCGAATAGCTCCCAGTCCACAATGCCCCATTTTTTGTTCTCATCGATCAAGAGATTTCCCCTATAAAGATCGCCGTGCTGGGGAAGCGCCAGAATCCGGTCCACTGTGCCGTTCGCGTAGACTCGCAGCGTGTGGCGGCAGCCTTCCGCAATCGCAGCGCAGCGCCCAACGGCGAACTCCAAAGGCGCGCAAATGGATTCCTGATACCGGCTGGGACTGGCGGGGTGTCCCGCCGCGACTCCCTTCTGAATCGCGACCAGCGTATCGCACAAGCGATCGATAAGCGAATCTGAAAGTAGCTCGGAAGTCAGAGGTGAACCAGAGACGCCTGACATCCATAGCGCCCATAACTGCCGGTGCTCGAACAGTCCGTAGGGTTTCGGAACTTCGCCTGGCGCACAGCCATGCGCCTCGATCAGGTTCCGAAATTCCTGCTTTGCAAGGGACGGTTCCGGGAAGATCTTGGTGACGACCAGAGGGTCACGTGCCTCATTGTGAAACCAAAATATATTTACGCCGCTGTAATTCGGCTGGTAATTATTGTGGACGAGGAATTTCCACCGGCTTTCCAAGGGGAGGTTCCACTGCCGGACATTCGCCGAGAGCACTGCTTTCCATTCGTCAATCATTTGGTTGCCAGCAGGGCGAAGGAGTATTCCAGATGCTTGGCCAATCCGAAGCGCAGCATGAACCTGCGGACGATTTGCCGGAGGCCCGTGGAACTGCCGGAAAACGTTCGCAAGAAGTAAGAGAAGACTTGGTCGTCCAGGGGGACGTAGAACTTGGGGTGGTTATAACTTGGGATCGCCAAGTAGCAGTCCACCGCTGCGAAACCCGACTTCCGAAGCAGCTTTCGATAGCCTGCAGCGGAATACAGGTAGTTACGGTACCCCTCCGGGGCTCCCTTGTGGCGGGCATATAAGTTGGCGAGAAAACGGGGCAGGACCGTTACCCAGGGCATACCG
>JBAUOG010000484.1:0-1647 GCA_049579625.1 Bryobacteraceae bacterium | reverse complement strand
GGCGCGCTCCTCAGCTCATCGGGGACACCCCGGCCTGATGTCATGCTCACTTCCAGCGTCTCAAAGCGCCGGCGGAGCGCCAGCTCGCCGTGCGCGCTGTAGGCGTGTCCCCAAACGCGACAAAGCTAGTCAACCGCGGGCTTCCTAAGGCCTCCTAACCAAGTATTTTCAGAGCAACCGCGCGCGTAAGCAAGCGGGCCGAAACGGAGCCGCGACCGTGAGGGAGCGAGCGCAAAGCTTCGGAAACTCGATACAGACGGAACGAAACTCCCGCGTCATTTTCAAAGCGACCGCGCACGTAAGAGGCTGTGAAATTTCAGCACCGCTACCCCAGCAGCGCCAGCCGTCGCTCGCTCTCATCAACCCCAGCCTTGACGTTGACTGCCGTGTAGAGGTCTCTCGCTTCCTCCCAAAGTAATCTGGCCTCTGCGGCTTCGCCCGCCTCGCCCTTGAGGATTGCGAGGCCTCGAATCGCGTTCGCCAAGTCGAGCGGCGGCGTCTTCGCGTGGCTCCGATAGATAGCGAGCGCTTCCCTGTAGCAGGGCTCGGCCAGCTCCGGATGTCCGTCGTCCTGCTGGATGTCGCCTACGTGCCGCACCGTGTGCGCCAGTCGCAGCGCATCGCCCTCTGCACGGTAGATCGCGGCCGCCTCCTCATAGCTCCGCAAGGCCGCGTCGCTATGGTGCACGTCCCGCTCAATCTGGCCGAGGCGTGTAAGCGCTTTGGCCAAATCAGTGCGAGCTTCCCCTTCGCGACAGCGATTCACGGCCTCAATCAGATACCGTCTTGCATCGGCGAGCCGGTTCTCCCGTCGCGACTGGAGGGCCAACGCCAGCAGTTCGTCGGAGCCGTCGGGCATGGTGCTAGTTAGATTATCACCGGAAACACTGGTGTAGGGATCAAGGTGGGTCCCGTCGCTCATGCACATCAAGCACCAATGTTACTCAGAGCTTTGAATTAACCACCGTATGCTACAAAATATCCGCTATGTGCCATTGGGATGCGTCGCTTGGCTGACATATTTCTCGGGCGCGAACTTGCTTTCAAGTACTTGGCGGCTGACACCGCTTACATTCCGAAGGTCTTTGGCACAGGCTTCCGAAGTGCATTGTAAGGGGCAAGAGCAACCGGAAATCAAAGTAAGACTCGAACCGGAAGCCGGTCAAAAGGAGACCTAAAATGAAAAACGTACTTACTCACATTGGGGTGTCTGCAGCGGCTTTGTTCCTGTTCGGACTTCTGCCGATTCAGGCCCAGGAAGCAGCCAAGGCCAATATCCCCTTCTCGTTCCATAGCAAGCAGGCCGCTTACGACAGCGGCACCTACACAATAAAGACTCAACATGGCAACAACATGCCGCTCGTTCTGGTCAACGACGACAGCATGAAAGCGACGTTTGTTCCCACGGTCAGTTCACTCGAAGCCACCGCCAAAACCGAGGCGCGCGGGCCCGTGATGATCTTCAAGTGCGGCCAAGGCACTTGCTTCCTGACTGAGGTCTGGACTGCCTCAAAGGGCTACTCGATCTCTCATCCGGTAGTGCTCGATGAAGAGGCGTCCACCACTCGGATCGTTGCTCTTGTCCGAGCCGCTCGTTAATCGGTAACCACTGAAAGACGGCTCGTGGCTGACCAAGAGAAGCGGGGG
>JBAUOG010000483.1:0-6089 GCA_049579625.1 Bryobacteraceae bacterium | reverse complement strand
CCTTTGAGCTGCCGGTGTTGGTTTCAATCAAGCGCGGGAGGTGCACCAGCGCGGTGACGCCCGCCATCAAGAATGCTCCCGCCGCCAGAATCACGTACGGCATTCGCACCGACTGGGCCAATTCAGCCGTGGTGGCCGCCGCTCCGACGAAGATGAAGAAGGCGCCGATTCGGGGCGCAATAGTGGTAGCCAATGAATTAAGGCCGCCGCAAAGATTCAGGCGAGAAGCCGCCGTCTCCGGCGGGCCCAGTGCGCCTACATATGGATTGATGGCAACCTGCAACAGTGCCAGACCGCTGCCGACCACGAACAACGCAAACAGGAATAGCGGATAGAAGATCAGAATCGACGCGGGCAAGAACAGCAGCAGGCCGATTCCCATGATGGCCAGCGCGACTACGATGCTCGTTTTGTAGCCGATTTTGCCGACAATCCAACCACACGGTAGCGACATCACGAAGTATGCGCCGAAAAAGCAGAACTGCACCAGCAGTGCCTCAACAATTTTGAGGTGGAACAGATCCTTGAAATGTGGGATCAGAATGTCGTTGAGAGAGGTGATGAAGCCTATTACAAAGTACAGCGACACCATCAAGGCCAACGGCAGTAGGTAGCGCGCGTTTTCCTCGCGAGCTACCCCAACCTTGGATTGTCCAACCATCTCAGAAGCCATTGAGTGAACTCACCTTAAACCAGCCCTGGCACAGGCTGAAAGACGTTGATGAAAGAGGCCGTCTTCCCTTGCTCCGTCAAATGTCCAGACTCCGCAACTCTTTGCAAGCGAACACAAACGCTACCGAGCCGTGAGCGTAAGGGAGCGGTTTTGGCGTTTTTCATCAACATTCGAAAGCCTGTGAAAGTCTTTTTCAACATCCTGCTGCCACTGGAAAACAAGAACAAGCAAAACAACTATATAAGACGATACCAATCCTGTCGGTGCTGACCACCATCGACCCCGCCGTTTAGGAAGGCACATAGGGGGTGGCTTTCCAGTTGTCTTGTACTATGCCAGCGCTCTTCCAAGGTGGAATGGGAAGCACAAGGTGGTTGGAGAGTGAGCTCACGTAGGGTTCGTACATCGCCCGCAGCCGGCGCAGCTGCTCGTCTGCCTCGGGGCTGCGGGAGCAATGGACACCCGCCGCCTCCAGATAATCCCGCAGGACGTTGAGTTCCTGCCTGGGCAGCCTTTCGGGGTAGCTAGCCGCAGGCATTACGTTCGCGACTGCGAGGAGGTCGACCAGTGTGTGCCGGAGTATGGCGAACGTGAGTTGAGCCTGCCAGCGGTCAACCCCCTCAACGCCAGTCAGTATCAGGGCACACGTGTCGGCAATCGCCGTGATCGAAGCAACCCAGCTTTGGTTATCGTGATGTGAGCGGTAGTAGATCAGCACCGGATACGAGATGTGAGTCTCCAGCATTTGGGCGCTGGCAATTTCCCAGTTAGCCAGCAGGACGTGAATTCGGTCGAGTGACTTTGAGTGGCCGTGGCGGGCCAGAATCTCGGCTGCGCTGGGCGGGGAGCCGGCTCGCCCGTCCAACATTGAGACATTGGTTTCTCGCTTCGAAAACGCGACGTAGATCACTGGCAGGTACCCGATGACCGCGCCCAGAAATCCGAATCCAACGCCCGCTTCGGTGACGGCTAACGCCCGCGCCACGGCTTGGTGAGGAACTATGTCACCGAAGCCGAGCGTAAAGAACGTGGTGCCGCTCATATATAAGCAGACCCAGAACCCGGCTTTCGTCCCATCGCTCATTTCCGGCGCACCCAGTGTGAAGTAGAGCAGTGCGAAACCGAACACTAGCCCGGCAGCCCACACTGCCAGCATGAAGATCAGCGACAGTGGGCCGTACCAGCTCAGAAAGTTCTCCCGGAACGCAGATGGCGCCCGGCGGCGCGGGAAGAACGACCAGAGCGGCCAAGTCGACCAGTAAACGAGTCGCGTGACGCGAAGTGTGCGCGTGAGACGCCGCGGCAGGATCATGGCTTCGAAGGCATCGAAGAGGACACTCACGATGAGCAACGCGCCGAGAACTACTGTGAACAGTGTCAAGCCATATTTATTATGTGCCCGCCTCTCCGCTGCTCAGCCAGCAAGCGGATACGCGAGGGCCCACCCAAAGCCAGCGGCGCCCCCCGAGCCCGTCACGAACACTCGGAATACTACTGAAACGGCGCTGTAATAGAAATATGTTGTAGGAGCCAGAAGTTATTTGGATCTATACTGAGGCTGCAGCCCCAGTCCGGTTGCACCTTGAGGCGATCTCCCTGTGTCGAGATGCCAAATGTATCGGATTCTTCTCTCTTTGCTCGTTACTCGAGCCGTAATCTACTGCGCGTCGGGCAGTAGCGTACCGGCGAATCCCGTCACGATCCTTCTCGATTTCGACAAACCCCATTCGCAGACGTCGCTCCAAGCCTTGGAGTCCGAAGTGTCGTCGCTCATGAGGGCGACCGGTGTAGCGGTGGAGTGGCAGATGAAAAGCGAACTCCAGTCGAATTCCGAATTCGCAGAACTGGTCGTCATCAAGCTCACCGGCTTCTGCATGACGGAGACGGTGCCCATGCCGATGGACGAACGAGGACCCCTGGCCTTCGCACATTCCACTGACGGACAAGTGCTGCCGTATGGAGAAGTGGAATGCGACCGTGTGAAGACAGCGCTGCGGCGTTTCCTCGTTGGCCGCGATTACCACTCACGGGATGTCGTGCTCGGCGTGGCGCTCGGACGGGTGCTGGCCCATGAGATGTACCACATGTTGGCCAACGACCGAAAACATACGAAATCCGGACTAACCCGCGAGAGTTTGACCGCCGAAGAGCTGACCGCCGGCCACTTGGACCTTGCGGAGAAAGCGGTCGAGGAGATGCGCCGGAAGCACAACGGTGGCGACTGACTCGGCGGTTTTCAGCGCCTGCGCCATCAGTGCTTCAATCGCAGGCTCATCCAGCGTGCCGGCATCCTTAAGCACGATGTGACGTGCCCGCCTCCCGCTGCCTTTCAACAGGTTCTCCGGATCTTCGAGCGTCGCCCCTTGGAGAAAGAACAGGCTAACCCAGCGCGGAAACACGGCGATAGAGAAGATGGCTTCTGATGCCTTCTCGCTAGGGCCGAAACCAATCGCCAAGGCGTTGTAGTTGTCATAGACCAATTCCACTGCGCCCGGCAAGCGCTTTCGCATCCTAGCCAGAACGGCTTTCGCGAGAGCGGCAATCTCCGGCGAATACTTCGCGACGAACCCAGAAAGTTGTTGGAACGAGGAAGGGCAAGGCTCCGCACCCTCCCCTGCTTTTGTTCGTTTTCGGCCCGCCACAAAGCGAAGTTATCACGTATTCTTCAAGCTGCGAGCGTAATTAAGATTACTTGCAACCGGGTTGATAACAAAATGTGATAGACATTATCAACGCTTTGAATAAGTAGTTTCCTTGCGCTCCGATTTGCCAGTGCTACACTAACTCCAATCTTGTTGGGGGCTTCTGTTTCGTGCGCGTTAAGACTGCTGTACTAAACCCCATAGCCCATCCGTTCAGCTTAGGCTGAACCATGAAGGCCGCTCATTCGCCCCGCGTTAGGGCTCCTTGCTCCCGGACCGAGCAAACTGCTCACGGCAGTGATTGCAGTGCCGCCCCGGAATGTGCGGCAAAGCGAATCTAAAGGAGATACCGGATGAAGCTATCCAAATCAATTCAACTCGCAAAACATGTGACAACTCAACTCGTGGCGCTTGCCGTGATGCTGGGTGTGGCGGCAGCCGCGCTCATGGCTCAGTCGACTCAAGGCGGCGTCCGGGGAACCGTAACCGACCAAACCGGCGCGGCCGTGGCCAACGCCAAAGTCTCTCTCATCAATGACGGGACCAACGAAACGCGATCGCTCGTCACCAACGGGGAAGGCGCCTACGACTTCAATCTTGTAGTCCCGGCCACTTACACGATCACCGCGGAAGCTCCCAGTTTTAAGAAGTTCTCCCGGAAGAACGTTATTATCGCCACGCAGGAATACCTTACCGTGGATCTGAAACTGGAGGTTGGTTCCGTTTCGGAAAGCGTACTGGTGACGGAAGAAGTGCCACTGGTCGAGACCGCCAACGCATCGCAAGGCCAAGTCCTGGACAACCAAAAGCTGGTCGACCTGCCGAACCTGGGGCGCAACCCCTTCATGATGTCGAAGCTCTCCCAAAACGTGATGAACGTGGGACCGCCTGCCTACAACCGCATGGAAGATCAGAGCGGATCGTCGATGATCTCGATTGCCGGCGGCCCGGTTCGCGGCAACAACTACCTATTGGATGGCATTCCCATCACCGACGCCAACAACCGCGCGATCATCATTCCGACCATCGAAGCGGTGCAGGAAGTGAAGATTCAGTCCAACACTTACGATGCTGAGATGGCTCGCACCGGTGGTGGCATGTTCAATACGCTGATGAAGTCGGGCACAAATGAATTTCACGGAAGCGCCTACGGGGCCCTCCGCCGTACGAGTTGGGATGCCAACAACTTCTTCAGCAACGCTGCAGGCATTCCAATCACGGACCAACCCAACACTACCTGGGGCGCCAGCTTCGGTGGACCGGTTTGGATCCCCAAAGTCTACAACGGCAAGAACCGGACATTCTTCTACCTGGCGGTAGAGCATTACGACGACACGCAGTCGGACTCCTCAACGTTCGCTACTCCGACAGCTCTGGAAAGACAGGGTAACTTCTCGCAGACGGTATTCCCCAGTGGCGTATCGTTGATCAATCCGGCTACTGGAGCTCCGTATCCGAACAATATTATTCCGTCGAGTCAGCTTAGTCCCGTTGGCTTGAACATCGCCAACCAGTTTGAACTTCCGCAAACGGCGCCGGCCTATTACGGCGCAAACGATTTGACTGCTGCGTCGACGATTAAGGCGCGCGCGGTTCAATACACGGCGAAGGTTGATGAGGACTTCTTTACCTGGTGGCGCGCGAGTGTCAGCTACCTGCAGTACTATTCGCTCGAGCCCGGTGACACCTGGTTCAATACGCCATCTACCCCTTCCGGTTGGCGCTTGGAGCGGCGCGTGAACGCCACGCAGCTGAATAACTTCTTTACCATCGATCCCACCACGGTTCTGGCCGTTCGTTACGGGTTTAACCGTTTTCCCAACTACGATTACAACAGCTCCCAGGGCTATAACATTGGCGCTCTGGGATTTTCCCCGTCCTATGTGAATTCGATCAATCCCGCCCTGGCGGAGTTTCCGAATATCCAAATGACCAGCTTCTATTCGCTTGGCGACAGCGGCGATAACGACTATTACTCGGAAGCCTCGAACAATTTCGGCACGAGCGTCGACAAGTACATCGGAAAGCACAGTCTGAAGTTCGGGTTTGACTGGCGCAAGTTGAAGACCTCGGGTAGCGGCATCAACTACCCGACTGGCGGCTACGCATTCAATACCAACACACCGGGGACAAACAGCTATAGCGGTATAGACTTGGGCGACCTGCTATTGGGAGCGCCATACACCAGAACCGCCGACAACACGACGACATTGACCGACTACGTGAATTACTACGGCCTTTACATCCAGGACAACTTCCGGTTGACTAGCAAAATCACGTTGAATTATGGCATGCGTTGGGAGCATGAAACCGGAATCCAGGAAATCCACAACGGGTTGTTAGTCAACTTCAATCAAACCGTGCCCAACGTCCTGGCCTCGCAGGTAACCGGTATTCAGCCGGTCGGTGCGGTGGAGTACGCCGGCCTGAATGGCAATCCAACCCAAACCGGCAACTTCAACACGAATAAGTGGGGCCCACGCGGTGGAATCGCGTACCAGCTCGACAGCAAAACTGTGATCCGCGGCGGATACGGTCTGTTCTGGGCGCCCCAGTTTGCTCTTGGAGGGCCCATCAGCACACTAGGCTATAGCGCCATCACGAGCTTCACTGGCAGCACCAATTCGGCTGGGGCTGTTACGCCGACGTTGTACGACCCATTCCCAGGTGGCTTGATTCCACCGACTGGAAACTCCTTGGGTGTCGCCGGCGGCATTGGCCAGAACTTCTCACTGCCTGCGCCAAATGCAAAATCGCCCAGAGTGCAACAGTAC
>JBAUOG010000482.1:0-4516 GCA_049579625.1 Bryobacteraceae bacterium | reverse complement strand
GTTGAGCGGCGATCCCAGCGGCGCCAACGCTCCGCCAAAGGAGCGGAAGCGAAAACCGATCAGGCCGGAAGATGCGGACTACCTGAGGGCGACCGTGCATTCCATTTCGGATGTGGGAATCAGTCTGTTTATTGGGCAACCTACCGGCCGGGTTGCCACGGCCAAGGTGCCTGGCTTTGAATCCGACAACCTGGGGATCGTGGGCGCGACGCCCAATCTGTACGACATCAATCCACGCGAATTGGACCAGGGGCGAATCTTTACCGAGCAGGAAGCCAGGCGTGGTCAGCGGGTGGCTCTGCTGGGCTACAGTTTGGCGGAAGCACTGTTCCCGGACCATAACGGGATCGGTCGTGCGGTAAACATCGACGGCGCGGAGTACATCATTGTCGGTGTGCAGGCGCTGGCAAAGGGTGGTTTTTTCGGCGAGAACGGGCTCGACAGGCAAGTCACGATACCGCTGGAAACCGCAAGGCTGCGTTATCCGCAATCGACCAACTACTTCCTGACAGCTAAGGCGAAGCCCGGTATGCGCGCCGATGCGGTTGAAGAAGTACGCGCGGCGATGCGGCGGATCAGGCATACGCCGAAAAACGACTCCGACGACTTTGCGCTGTCGACGCCCGATTCCATCATCGAGAATTTCAATAAGATCACCAGCATGATCCTGCTGGTGTCGATAGCCATTTCCGCCGTGGGGCTGCTGGTCGGTGGCATCGGCGTAATGAACATCATGCTGGTCAGCGTTACCGAGCGCACCCGGGAAATCGGAGTTCGCAAAGCGATTGGCGCCCGCCGGGGCGACATCGTCACTCAATTCCTCGCGGAGGCCATGGCGCTCACCGGCGCCGGCGGCCTGTTGGGAATTGTGGTGTCCGTGCTGGTCACGGTCCTGGTCGGCATTCTCCTTCCCAGCATCAAGACACAGGTCCCCCCGTGGGCCCTGATTACGGGTTTTACCGTATCCGTAGCTATCGGCGTGTTCTTTGGAGTCTGGCCGGCTGTAAAGGCGTCAAAGCTCGACCCGGTTGAAGCGCTGCGGTATGAATAGCCGCCATGACGTCGCTTATCGACTTCGTACCCGTAGACCCTAGTGCGGCGATTGTGTTGGCGGCGGTGGTATCGGCGGCAACGGCTTTGAGCCGGGCCATAGAATCCAGGGATGAGTGAGGCTCCTATCCCGTCCGCGCGGCATCCTGGGCGGCAGAGGGCATGAGGTTTTCTCCCGGGATTCAGTAGCTCACCCTGCACACGACGGTGAAGCGAGGTCGGTTTCCGTTGAAGAGTCAGCCGTGGTGGTCATTCGCGTTCCCCGCAGCCGTTCCAGTATCCTCACCATCGCCGGCGTATCCTGCCGACAAGCCCCGCCTCAATTCCATCTCCTACATCCATGCCTTCGTAGGTCATGTCGGGCACCAGCGCGGGCAGGACCGATTTGATGGAGAAGGAGCCATGGAACTTTGGATGGTAGACGTGCTCCCGCACGAAGGGCAACAGGTCCCACAGCCGTCGGCGAATGTTTTGGATGCGCCGTTTGAATTTCGGAAGGGCGTAAGCCAATTCATTGAGACGCCTTGGGCGAAGAACTCCGGGCAGCGGTGCTGGGTGAACGCTGAAGGTTAGCCAAACGACACGGGCCGAAAAGCACCCCTCGCTTGACGCTCAACGCCCTGAAGCGAGTATGGCTTGCGCGGCGATTTGCGTTTGTCCAGTTAGAATGAAAGTAGGCGAACTGGCTTCTTTAGAAGCCGCCTTTCGGTACTCACTTGTGGCACTTATAGAAAGCCAGCGCGAACGTGACGACGAGGTGTCGTCCGAACGAATACTGCGCGACGATACCAAAGCGACAGCAGGCAAGATCGCTGTTTTCCAGTATCTCGTTGTGGCTGTTTTCGTGTTCCTCGTGGCAGGCTTCTGGCAACTGCAAGTCCAGAATCCCGACCGCTACAGCGAAGCGGCGGAACGCAACCGCGTCAAGTCGACACCCATCCTCGCCCCACGCGGCAAGATTCTGGACCGCGATGGACGCGTCGTGGTCGATAACAAGGCCTCCTATTCGTTGATACTGAACCGGGACCAGATCAAGGCGGAACACCTCCCCGCGATCGCCGACGGCCTGCATCTCGACTACAACGAGCTCAGCGCCAAACTTCGCCGCAAGAACACCCAGCCGCAGATCATTATTAAAGACGAGCTAACCCGCGACGACATTGCGTTCATAGAATCGCACCGCGATGCGGCCACGTTCCCCGAAATGGACATGATCAAATCCTGGCGGCGCCTCTATCCGCAGGATGGCTACGCCGCGCACATCGTCGGGTATGTCGGCGAGATCAGCGAAGCCGAGCTTGATTCGCCAGCATATGCCGACTACAATCTGGGCGACATCATCGGCAAGGAGGGCGTTGAGCGCCAGTACAACGACAAGTTGAAGGGCGTCGACGGCCGGCGCAAAGTGCTGGTGGACAACCTGGGCCGGGAACGCGCGGTGATCGATCCCGAAGATCAGCAGGAAGCCAAGCCGGGTCATGATCTTCAGCTGGGGATGGATCTCGATCTGCAATCAGTGGCCGAACTTGCCATGGATGGGAAGCGAGGTGCGGTGGTCGCGCTTGACCCGCGCAACGGCGAAGTGCTGGCCATGGTGAGCCGGCCCACGTTTGATCCCAACAAGTTCACCGGTCGCATCAGCCGGCGGGATTGGGCGCAATTGACGACCGATCCTTTTAAGCCGCTGATCAATCGCGCCATCCAGGCGGAGCTTGCCCCGGGCTCTACATTCAAGCCTATCGAGGCGCTGGCGGGGTTGGAAACCGGTGTTATTGACGACACGACGCAGTTTCATTGCCCGGGAGGCGCCAGTTTCTACGGCCACTATTTCGCCTGCCACAAAAAGGGCGGTCACGGAACGATTTCACTTCATATGGCCATTGCGCTGTCGTGCGATGTGTTCTTTTATAACGTCGGCAATCGCCTAGGCATCGACCGCATCGCGCAATACGCGGACCTGGCGGGCTACGGCCATAAGACCGGCATCGACTTGCCCAATGAACGCGAAAGCACCATGCCGTCGTCGAAGTGGAAGATGCGCAACTACCGCGAGAAATGGTATGCCGGTGAAACGATCTCCGTAGCAATTGGCCAGGGAGCGGTCACCGTGTCGCCACTCGAGCTTGCCGCCGCCATCGGTGGACTGGCGATGCGCGGAAAATGGTATCAGCCGCATGTGGTGAAAGGGGCCAAGCCCGTATTGCTTCGGGAAGGACACTTCGCTCCCGAGAACCTCGACAAAGTGATCTCCGGTATGTGCGCGGTCGTGAACGAGGGCGGAACGGGCCGCAATGCAGCTCTTCCCGGTGTGAAAGTCTGCGGCAAGACCGGGACGGCGCAGCTGGCGGCGACGGAACTGACCAAGAAATCGAAGGATCTGAAGAACAATGCCTGGTTTGTGGCGTTTGCGCCCGGCGACAATCCGGAGATCGTGGTGGCCGGCCTCTACGAGAACGGCGAGGAAAGCTACAACACGGTCCCTATCGTGCGGGACGTGCTGAAGGCCTATTTCGACAAGAAGGCACGTGAGGGTAAGACCGCGGTCGCAACCACCGGGCTCTCTTCGAAACAACCTTCCGAGCCTCGCGCGTCAGCAAGCGGCATCGTTCCCCCGTTCGCCCTGGTACAACCGGGCGCGGAAGGTAACCGGTAGTGGCAGCTCATCGCTCCCTTCGCGACTTGGATTGGACTCTCATCTTCATCGCTTTGGCATTGTGCGCTCTGGGTGTGCTGCAGATCTATAGCGCGACCAATGGCTCCAAATGGGAGGGCGCCTGGTGGCGCCAGATTATCTACGTGGTCACCGGTTTCATCATGATGTGGGTGGTGGCGCAGATCGATTACCACTCGCTGATGGGTAAGATCTTTCCGATCTATTTGGCGGCGGTAGGGTTGCTGATATTGACCTTTTTCCTGGGCGACAAGGTCTTTGGCTCAACTCGCTGGATCCGAGTATCCAGCTTCACGCTCCAGACATCTGAGTTTGTGAAGATTGTCCTGGTGTTGCTGGTGGCCCGCTATCTGGCTGATTTAAGGACACCCACGGTCGATTGGCCGGACCTGCTCAAATTGAGCGGGCTGGTTGCCGTGCCGTTTCTGCTGGTGGTCAAACAACCCGATCTGGGTACGTCTTTGACGTACCTCCCGATCCTGGTCTGCGGCGTGTTAATGGCTGGTTTGCGATGGAAGTATCTGTTATTGATCGCTTTTGTGGTAACCGCCTGCCTGCCAATCGGTTATCATTTTCTTAAGCCGTACCAAAAAGATCGGCTGGTCAGCTTCGTTGACCCGGAACGGGACCCGAAGGGCGCCGGCTTCCAGGTGATCCAGTCGAAAATCGCGGTCGGAAACGGCGGCGTATGGGGGCGAGGCGTTACGAAAGGTTCTCAAACTCACCTGGGATTTCTACCCGTGCCTCACACGGATTTTATCTTCTCCTCGTTCGCAGAAGAGCATGGGTTTCTTG
>JBAUOG010000481.1:0-2042 GCA_049579625.1 Bryobacteraceae bacterium | reverse complement strand
ATTGGTGATGGTTCGGGGTTTTCTTCACTCCCTATAAAAAGGCGTGCTGAAATGTCAAAGACAGGCGGCGCTTCATTCGGACCTTTTCCGGCCAGGTACAAAAGAGAACGGCAAGGCGACAATGAGGGCGAGTGAGGCCACGATCCAACTGCTGATGACGGAGCCCGCCAGGATAGAACTGACAAACAGCAACGTGGACTCAACCGAGGCGAAGGGCCGCAGACCGCCCAGAGCGGGGCTGGTGGCCAAAAGACTGAGTCCCACCACCGATAGAACGACTCCTGCTACAAAACCAGCGAGGCCGGCGAATTTCAGAGCATCGGCTTTGCCTGCCCTTCCCGCCACGGCGCCAATGACAGCTGCAATGGCGATGGAGAGCATGCCACGCAACGCAGCCGACTGCGGCGAATTGAGACGGATGAGCCAAATCTGTCCGAGCGCTCCCAGAAGGCCGAGGCCAAGACCGAAAGCGACAGCTTTACGAGGTGTAATCATGCGTTTACCGCCTTCGCCGCGTGCTGACCGCAGGCACGGCAATTCTCATTTCTCTGAAGATTCCTGAAGTTGACGGCAAACGTGGGAGCTTCGATCAGCATAATCGTTCCCGCCGTTCTGAGCCGCCCAAGTTTCCCAAGAAAGGCAATCACCTCACCGGAGATTAACCCGGCGCAAGTGGTCACAACGGGCGCGAACGTAGCGCCAATGCCCCGGTCCACCACGGGGAGGGCGGACGCCGCGCTACAGGCGAGGCACGCAGTTTCGCCGGGAATGACGGTGGGCCCCACAATCGCGCCCTGCGCGAAAAAGCCCCCACCCAGGGAGGGAATGCCGGCCGCCAAACAAGCCTCGTTCAGCCAAGTCATGATATCCCGTGGGCTGTCGAGTGATCGCACCACGAAGTCGGACCGGTGAATTACTTTGGCGATGTCCGCCACGCCGTTCAGATAGGCTTTGGTCGTACGGATTCTCAAGTTCGGGTTGAACTGTGCCAGCCGTTCGCGCGTCACTTCGACTTTCGGACGGCCGACATCCTCCGGGGTATAGAACAGCTGCCGGTTCAGATTCGACATCTCGACCGTATCGCCATCCACCAGGTGGAGTTCCCCCACGCCGCAGGCGGCCAGATTCCATGCCACATGCGTTCCGAGCCCGCCGACGCCGAGAATTGTCACGGTCTTGCTCTTCAGTTGCTGCAGGACGTCGGCTTCATTCCCACGCAGCGCGGCGTTCATGCTCAGCCATCCCAATTGCCGCGAGTAACGCATATCTCCCTCCAGGACTTTCCAGTCTGTCGTGTACCGGAGATGTCTGAGGTTCCACAGGCGCTGTATCGTCTCCACCACCGCCGAGTCACACATGCTCGCATCCCTAAGAGCCTGCAGGCTGGCGCTTCCTTCGCGAAGAGCGGGAAGGACGTCGAGCAGTTTGCCGGTGCTTTGCACGGCTAGTTGATCGGGGGTTGACCAGGCAAAAATGACTGTGCCGTCAGTGTTCCTGAGCGTGGTTGCAAAAGGGTTGAGCCGGATCGCACGGGTGGGGTCGATGCTGGCAACCACGGCACTAGGACCCACGCCCGATGGTCGCGGGGCCACAGCGGCGGGACGCCACGCCGCCTTCCGCGCCAGCACCATGCGAATGGCGAACCAGGTGCCGGTCGCAACCAGCAAGCCGGATACCGCCAGATGACTCACGCCGCGCGGCATCCGGAGCCATCCCGCGATTCGCAAGAGAAAGCCAATTCCGCTCAGCCACATCGACAGGCTGAAGACCGCTGCCGTCGCGCCAAAGCAGGTGAGCAGGCTGCGCCCCAGCGGAGTCATCGCCAGAACCGCGTTATAGCGGAGCAGTTTCGATTCGATCGGGCGCCGCGTCGCCGCCGACACCACCGAAACTCGAACCCACTCCCGGGCGCGATCGAGAAGGTTCGGGATACCCACGATATTCGAGAGCATCCAGTAGCCGTCCAGCTTGACAAACGGAAGTAAGTTGAACAGGACCGACGATAAGTTCAACCCGATGAAGATGCTCAGCAATGCGTTTTC
>JBAUOG010000480.1:0-1647 GCA_049579625.1 Bryobacteraceae bacterium | reverse complement strand
CTGTAGAGTGACGGCTTTTGTTACGGGCCGGATCTTGTGGTCGTCGCCGAAGGTGTTGACGGCTTTCAGGTCGGAGTTGTCCATTTGCCAAAGTTCTGCTTGCGCTGACAATTTACCTTCGACGTTTTCAATCGAAGCGGTGATGTCTTTGTCCGCACTGCGGTTCAGAACATTGAGATAGATGAGATGGCTCTTCGGGTCGTAAGTGGTGGAAACGTCCAGATAGCCGGTGGTTCGGCCGCCGCCATTTGGCTGATACTCGGGGGACTTCACAAGCGTGTCCACGGAGAGGTTGGAGCGCTGCTTGCCATATTCGACCAGCGGGAAATAGATGGTCTGCAAGTAGAGGCCTTGCTTGTTGGTAAAGATGGGGGCGATGACGTTGACAAGTTGCGCCAGGTTGGCCATCTTAACCACATTGGCGTGACGGATGAAGGCGTTGAAGAAAACGCTCATCGCGAGTGCGTCCTCGAAGTTGTACGGTTCTTCAAGGCCGGTTCGGCCGATTTCAAATTCCCGGTTCCCGCCGCCTGGGTGGGCGGGAGGCAGGGTGCGATACCAAACGTTCCACTCATCAAATGCGATGTAGATGGGGTGCGGATCCTTCATCGTGACGAGTGCGGCGCGGATCTGGCCGTCGACAATATTGATCCGGTCGTCGAGATCGCGCGAAACAGCGAGGAAGCGCTCGAGGTCGTTAGCTTCGTTGCCGATGTAGGTGTGCAACGACAGGTAGGTAATCTCGGGTTTTAGCGTTTCGAGTACAGTCCGGTTCCAGCCGATCCAATCGGCCCCGAAGTTGGACGAGCCGGACGCGATCAACTTGATGGAATCGTCCTGACGATGCATGGCCTTGGCGGCTTCGAGAGCGAACTTGGCGTAGTCTTCAGCGCTCTTGTGCCCCAGTTGCCAGGGGCCGTCAATCTCATTGCCGAGGCCCCATATCTTGACGTTCCAGGGCTGATCGTGACCGTTCTTCCGGCGCTGGCGAGCCCAATAGGTATCACGCGTCTCATTGGTGTATTCCACCCATTGACGGGCGTCATCGACAGAGCCGAGGCCGGCGTTGATGCACAGATAGGGCTGCGTTCCGATGCGCTGACAGAAGTTCAGGAACTCATCGGTTCCAAAGCGATTCGTTTCGAGCGCGCCCCAGGCGTGGTCGGGGCGCGGCGGGCGGAGGTCCCGTGGGCCAATGCCGTCCTTCCAGTTGTAGCCGGAGACGAAGTTGCCGCCGGGCCAGCGCAGAACGGAGACCCCAAGACCTTTGACAGCCTCCATCACGTCCTTGCGGAAACCATCCGAGTCAGAAAGCGGGCTGCCTTCTTCGAAGATGCCGCCGTAGATGCAGCGCCCGAGTTGTTCCGTAAAATTGCCGAACAGGAGTGGGTCGACTTCACCAATCACGCGGTCGGTGTCGATCTTGATGCGAGCCTTGGGCGCGGTGGAAGAAGCCTGCGCGGCAGAGAGAAACGTTGCCGGACAGGCAAGGGTCAGCGTTAGAGCGAGCGAGCGGATGGTCATGGCTAAGCAACTACTTTATGCCATGGGGAAATACAAAACCGGATCAAACGCCGGGACGCCGCTTGATCTCGATTTGAAGTCGCTTGATTTTCTGGTTGAGAGTGGAAAGCGGAATGTGGAGAG
>JBAUOG010000479.1:0-12777 GCA_049579625.1 Bryobacteraceae bacterium | reverse complement strand
GTCCAGCACGTCGTTCAAACCAAAAGCCAGAAAGTGGGCGCCTAGTTCACCCGCGGTCGCGCGGGCCACGAATGTTTTCCCGCATCCAGGTGGGCCATACAGCAGCAACCCGCCGCGGATCGACTGGCCATAAAACTTACGCATGTCGGCGTGGCGAAGTTGCGCAAAGAGCGAAAGCTCCAAACGGCGCTTCACCGCGTCGAGGCCGGCTACGTCAGCCAGCTTGATCTCGGATTTCTCGACGCGCCAGGCGTCATCCGCCGTTCCGCCTTTCACGGAGCGAAGCGGTACCACCTTCAGCGGCCTGACGGTTGTTTCCTCCGCGGAGGGCGTGTTGCTAACGACAGGCTTGGGAGCCGGGGCAGGGGACTCAGAACTGCCGGGCGCCTCCGTTGGCGGCACTACGTTGGTCGCCTCGAGAGCGGTCCGCAGCCGCGCGTACCGTTGAGCGATATCTGCCTGTCCGGTAGCTGTGGCGGCCATCGATGCTGCTCGGAGCGCAACGAGGTGATCTGGTATCGCCACGAGCACCGTCGACGCATGCTGAAGAGCCTCAGCCGGCCGGTTGGCTTTGAGCAGCAGTTCAGCCAGATGGGCACGCAGCTCATGGTTCTCCGGCGCCGCGGAGAGAGCGGTTTCGATGGCCAAAATAAGGGCCGCATGAGATGGGTTGGCCATTGCCGGAGGTTTCCATCGTAGCGCGATTTCTTGGCTGGCATTACTGCCCAACCGAAGCGGCCGCTGGGATCGTAATGGAGCGACGGCCGAAAGCATTTGCGACACTGGGACGCTCACAAGTGGCCGACGTCTCGATGAATCTCACTTCGTTCACATGGGGCCAATCAACGGTGTCACCATTACTCGTGAGTCACCCACCGCGCTGATCGGCGAGATCCGCAAGCGCGCCGGCAAGAACATCTGGTTGATGGGGGGCGGGGAACTGGCCCGCGAATTCCTCCAAGCCGATCTCGTGGATGAGCTTTTGCTCGGCGTTGTTCCCGTGCTGCTGGGCGAGGGCATTCCCTTGTTTCCGGCCGGCTTCCCGGAGCGCAACTTCGCCTTGATCGAGAACAAAACGTATTCAAAAGGCCTTATAGAGGTCAAATACCAGCGCGTCGGAAAGAAGATCAAGCGAAAACCATCGTAGGGTGCTCTTCGCGCCGGAGCAGGGTCCCCGGTCCGCAATCGAAGCTCACTTCGATGCCGCCGCGTGGGCTTCACGATCGACCCAGCGCCACCGGCGCCATTCCGTCCCTCCTTCCCCCCTCTGATACACTCTCGCCATGCCGCTGAGCCGGAGGTCATTTCTCTCGTGGCTGATGGCAACTCCGCTTGCCGGCGCCTATGCCGCCGCCGCCCAAACCGCCCCGCCGTCAAAAATCACCCGTATCGAAACCGTGTACTGGAAGAGTCGTGACGACGCTCCCTTTTGGCCGCATTGGACCTGGGTCAAGATCGATACCGACACCGGCATCTCCGGCATCGGAGAGACCTATCCACGCAATCCGGCCGAGGCGGCGGTCGTCCACTCGGTCGCCGGTTCACTGCTCGGCCACGACCCCCGCGACATTGAAAGGACCCACGCCGACGTCTACCGCGCCTTCGATTTTCAGGTCACCGGCGGAGCCGAAATCAGGGCTTTGAGCGCCATTGATCTCGCCCTGTGGGACCTGTTGGGAAAGCAGCTCGGGGCGCCTGTTTACAGGCTGATCGGGGGCAAGACGAATCCCCAGATCCGCCTCTACAATACGTGCTTCCCTTACAGATACGACTTCAACCTCGAGCCCGAGAAGATCATGCGCGAATTGATCCAGACGCGCGGCATCAAGGCCATCAAGATCTGGCCGTTCGACGCTGCGGCCGCTCGCAACCGCAACCAGTTCATCTCGCCGAACGACATCGACGAGGCGCTCCGGCCGGTGAAGAAACTGCGCGACGCCTTCGGTTCGGAGATCGAAATTGCCATCGAGTTTCACGGGCAATGGAATGTTACGTCTGCGATTCGCATTGCTCACTCGCTGGAGCCGTACCGGCCGATGTGGCTCGAAGACATGCTCATGCCCGGCAACTTTCTTCAGTACCACGAGCTGGCGGCAGCCACCAGCCTGCCACTGATAGCCGGGGAACGGATGGCCGGCAAGCTTCAATTCGAGCAGCTGCTGGAATCGCGAACCGTCAAGTATGTGATGTTTGACGTCACCTGGTGCGGGGGCTTGACCGAGGCCCGTAAGATCGCCGGCATGGCGGATGCGTTCCAGTTGCCCATCGCCCCCCACACAGCCGGCGGCCCATTGCTCTTCTACGCTTCCACCCACCTGTCGACCGCGTCGCCTAACGTGTGGATCCAGGAAAGCTGCCAGCGGTTCTACGAACGCGACTGGCCTGCCATGCTGGAGAATCCCATAGCGCCGGAAGGCGGATACATCCGCGTGCCTGAAGAGAGCGGCTTCGGCATGCGCATCAAGCCCGAAGCATGGAATCACCCCGCCGCCATCCGGCAGGTCAGCGGAAACGGTTAGCCCACCTTTCTCATTGCATTTCATCTGTACTAGGCGTAATAATACAGCTGTGATTCCATTCCGCCTGACTTTTCGACCTGGCATCTCGCTATATGAGCAGGTTGTTTATGCCGCCAAACGGGCGATTATCTCCGGCGCAATACGACCGGGAGACTCCTTCCCATCCGTTCGCGCGCTGAGTAAGGAGCTTAAGATCAATCCAAACACCGCGCACAAAGTCATCGGCCAATTGGTAGCAGAGGGAGTGCTTGAAGTGCGAGTCGGCGTCGGAACTGTGGTCGCGGTGATCGGAAAATCCAGTGCCGCTGACCGTTCCTCCTTGTTGAAGAGCAAGCTGGAGGAACTCGTTGTCGAAGCCAAGCAACTGGGCTTGGAACTCGACGATGTGGTTCAAGCCCTGACTCAGCATTGGCGCCGCCTGGATTGGGCACCGCACACGAAAGAAGGTGGAGAGTGAGTTCGCCTATACGTCTTGAGCGCCTGTCAAAGCGATTTCGCCGCGTCACCGCCATAGCGGATCTTGACTTGGAAGTACCCGAAGGAAGCATCTATGCGTTGGTTGGCCCAAACGGCGCCGGGAAGACAACCCTCATCAAGATCCTCGTCAACATCCTGCGCCCCACCTCCGGCCGTTCGCTGGTTTTGGAGACGGACTCACGCCGGCTCTCGGCGCGCGAGTTCACACAAATAGGCTACGTATCCGAAAATGCGGAGCTGCCCGAGTGGATGACGGTCGACTACCTGCTCTCCTATCTGAAGCCGTTCTATCCGGCTTGGGACGACTGCCTCGCCAGTGATCTGGTTGAGGAATTCCAATTGCCCCGTGATCGCCGCTTAAGCCAACTCTCGCGCGGCATGAAAATGAAGGCTGCGCTTGTCTCCTCGCTTGCCTATCGTCCACGATTGATCATCCTGGACGAGCCGTTCACCGGTCTCGACGCCTTGGTGCGTCAAGAGCTGATCGAGGGTCTACTGGATCGAGCGTCCGACACGACAATCCTGGTCTCCTCCCACGACCTGGCCGATATCGAAACCTTCGCCAGTCACATCGGTTTCATCGACGCGGGGCGAATGCACTTCTCCGAAGAAGCCGCAACGCTCTCCGCGCGATTCCGCGAGATCGAAGTTACGTTGCCCACGCCGCCCGTTATGCCATCGGCGTGGCCGGCCGGCTGGTCTCAAGTACGGACCTCCGGTTCGCTGGTTCGCTTTGTTGACAGCGGGTTCGACGTCGAGCGAACGCAGTCCGCGATTTCTCACTTCTTCACCGGTGCCCTTCACGTCTCCGTGAATCCCATGTCGCTCCGGGACATCTTTGTCGCGCTCGCGCGGGAAAGCCGAAAGCCGGCGCTGAAAGGGGAACAGTCATGAAACAAGCCCTGCACATCTTTCGCAAAGACGTTCGGCGTCTCTGGCCTCGCGTCGTGATTGTGCTCGTGGTGATGGTCATCCATGCTTTTCTCGATGTCCGCAGTTCACCCGTCAATTTTCCACAGACCGCGCGTGTGAACACCGCCCTATCGGTGCTCCACATGCTTCTACCGCTGGGCATCTGGTTTCTGATTGCGTGGGTAATCTTTCAAGAGCCATTGCCGGGCGACCGGCAGTTCTGGCTTACACGTCCCTACCGCTGGCCTGCACTGCTGGCGTCGAAGGTATTCTTCGTTTTCATGTTCGTCAGCGTTCCTCTCCTCATCTCCGACTGCTACATTCTCGGCGCACAAAACTTCCCCGTGGTCAGCGTCTTCCCTCGTCTGCTGCTGCGGCAATTGTTCGTGGCCGCCCTGTTCATCCTGCCGTCCTTCGCGATCGCGACAGTCACCAACGGCGTTTCGCAATTCTTGCTGGGTTGGTTTGCTCTGGTATTCGCCCTTATCTGCGAGGTAACGCTGCCATCGCTCTGGACTAGCGGAAGCGGCGTGTTCGTGGGCTTTACAACGCTGGACAACTCCGTCTTCGCGGCGATGGTGGTCGTTGCGGCCGGAACGGTTATCTGGCAGTACGCCGCGCGTCGCACGAACTTGGCGCGGCTGGTCTTATCTACGACCATCTGTGTTTTTCCCCTCTTTTGGCTTGTGCCGCCACTGCTTCACCTGAGTCACGCGGCTCCGCAGCGAGCCCACCTGCCGGATCGGCCTGCTGTTCAATTGGCTTATGACCTCAGCCGGAGCGTCCCATCTTCGACGTTTTACAGTCCGCCGGAAGGTTTTCTACTGGCGCGAATTCCGCTAACGGTGTCCGGTTTGCCGCCCAAAACCCTACTGCGTGGAACGGGTGAAATCACGATACAAACCGCAGGAAAGACTCGGCTTGATCCAGGCATTAGCTACTTCGGTTCCATAGAAAGACTTGGCGGCGACTATTTCCAAAGCATGAATCTGCCGCGCCCCCTGATCGAAGCCCTCAAGGGGCAGCCGGCGAATATCCAAACTGCTTTTGAACTCGAGATCGTCACTGACGAGATACGACAGAGGGAGCCGCTTAAGCCGCATGTTTTTAAGGTGGCCGGCTTGGGGCTGTGCCTCGTCATCCCCGATTCCGTGGCGCTCACCTGCCGCGCAGGCCTTGGCGACTCCACGGAAACCGTCGCGCGCTTGGACTCGGCTCCTGACTTAGCGCCGCCCGCTGCCAGCTTCGGGCCACATACCATTCCCTGGGGTCTCAGCCCTACCTCTGATCTCGGCGTTTCAAGCTTTCCAACCGTGCCACTGGACGCACAACTCGTGTTCATCCCTCACCGCCAAATCACCCGCTTTGGAAGAACGCTCGATCTCCACGATGTTCGATTAGTTGACTTTCTAGTTCCGCGCGAAGATCGGTGACAGCGAAGCCTCGCTCGGTTCCCGACCGGAATGCTGTTGAACCACGCTATTCCTATTGACAAAGTGGCATATAATTCTTGGGGGATGCTTGAACGGGTTTCGGGGAGTTCACGAAAGGAAAACAAACCCGATGTCTCAGATTCTTGATGAAGTCCTGGCCGCGAACAAATCGTACGCAGCCACGTTTGGAGCAAAGTCCGAGCTGGCGCTTCCGCCCGCCCGCCATTTCGCGATCCTGACGTGTATGGATGCGCGGCTCGATCCTGCTAAGTATGCGGGCCTTGCCGAAGGCGACGCCCATGTGATCCGCAATGCCGGTGGCCGCGCCAGCGATGACGCGATCCGTTCACTGGTCATCTCTTACAAACTGCTCGGGACGCGGGAGTGGTTCGTTATTCACCACACCAACTGCGGCATGGAACTCTTCACCAACGAGATTATGTCCGATCTCCTGGCACACAGTTTGGAGACTGCATCGCTCGTGGATGGCAAATGGAAGGACACCGGCAAGGGCCCCGGGTCGTCCGCCGCGAAGGGCATCGACTTCCTGACGATCAAGGATCAGGCCAAGAGTGTTCGGGAGGACGTGGCGCGGATACGCAACCATCCGCTGGTCCCGAAATCCATTCCGATCTACGGCTACGTTTATGACGTGAAGAGCGGACGCCTCGTCGAAGTGCCTGAAGCTAAGAGTATTGGCAGTGAACCATCATCGAGAGAAGTAGCCTCACTCCAAGCGTGACCGGCAAGACGGCGCGCGATGGGATTAGGCGTGCCGGTGTCAAGGAGAGTCCTCATCCCCTACGCCGGAACTTTTTCGAGTCTTTGCGCTGCGAATCGTCGTAAACATCTATGCATCCGCTTGCTGACGCGCGCGGTTCAGTGCTGCAGAGTTTAAAGGCCCTGGCGCGTTTGTACTCTGCTTAAGTGCGTACAGTAAATCGAAAGCGCATGTCTTCGCCGAACCATTGAATATAGTTAGTCCCCCAAGCATTGTTGTAGAGGCTGAAGTGGATGCCCTGGGCGATGTCAGGCTGTGCATCGGAGGGATAGAGTGGAGTCCGCTCTCCGAGAGCGACCACCGGAGCATCCAGTGTTTCGATGGAGAAGCGGCCTTGCGCGTCCTGATAGTGCAGACCGTTCGATACCGCATGCATGTGCCGGTTGCCGCCGCGAACGACGTCGAATGGAGAAACGGCCTCGTCGACCTTGTCGAGCATCCAATTGCGCGTCTCGGGTGTGGTTGGCTGCCATGTCAACCACAGAGCCTCCGGCAAGCGGTTGGACTGCTTTCCGAACCACGAGAAAATGATGTGAACAACCGGTTCGGTTTGGGGAAGGACGATTTCCAGGTACATCTGTTTCGGCCACGCGACCAGGCCGCCGCGATCCGCCGCTTCGTCGTCGATCCGCAGCTCGGCGAGAACCCGATGTCCGACTGCGTCTTCGCCGGCCCAGCAGTTCACCAGAGCGGGCAGCCAGGTGCGGCTTTGCGCGCCGAAGTGCTCGATGTTCGGTTTGCCGAAATCTTTCGGCGCCCAGTCCTCCTGGCTCTTCACATAGGTGGCTAGAAAATGATCGTAATCCTGCTTCGACAGTGTCTGGTACGCGAACAGCGCTAGCGGGTGGTCCGGCGAAGCCCAATCGCGGCCCGAGGGCTTATTCCGAAGGGTCCGAATGGCCGCGGTCTTCGGATCGAGCGCCAGGGAAAAATGAGTGGTTTCGATTAACTCGCCCGGCCGGGACGGCTTCAACCCGGCGAGGGAAGGCCGAAGCGGCTTGAGCTCGTCGATCTGGCGGACGGTTTGCGCATGAAGCTTCGGTGGAAGAGCCGCGATTCCCTGAGAGATGTCGTCCCGCTTCTCGACCCAACTCTTTTGTACGGTCTTATACTTCGGCTGATCGAGCATCAAGGACAGATCGTGCGGCGTGTAGTGGTCGAAGTCGAGCCAGGTTTTTGTGTCGGTGCCCCAGGTATGTTCGGCGGCGAGCCCGAACATACGTAAGAGCGCAATGTCGGTTGCATCGCCCGCCTTGAACTGACCACTCGCGATCCAGCCACGGCGGAGCCGAACCACTTCGCGGTAACGGGCGACCTTCACCGGATCGCTGGGGACACCATATATCCAGGTATCACCGATCTCCTGGGTCACAACCGGCAAGCCAGCTCGAAATGGAGTTATGGCATTGGCGATCTCGCTGAGGTTCGAGGCGCGGACGCGGCCGTTGGGAAACTGCTGCCGGAGGCCGGCGTAGATCTTGCGGATTTCCTCAACGGTATGTGGGCCGCTATTGTCATCGCGCACCTCCATAGCAACGGCGAGCTCCGATCCGGGCACACGAACTACGCCGCCGTACGCCGTGCGGTGGTACATCACTGTGAGCGAGCTGCCGTTTGAATCATTCCAAACGAAGAGCGAGGGCACGTCGGGAGGCGTGCTGGCCGAGTTGACACCGATGTCGAGAAACGTCACACCATTTTCGGCGAGCGGACTGACGAGGCCGCGGGTGTGGCCCGGAACGTCCGTCATTTTCGCGCCCGTGGTGGTGCGGCCAAAACGGCGGTCGAGCGATCGAGAGAGGCCGATGGAACCGGTGATCATGGAGCGATCGAGCAACTCGGTCTGCCAGCTATAGGGAAGAGCGTGCCACGCAATGTCGCCCCGCAGGATGGCCTGCTCCATCTGACGGCGCGGTTCGGCGGCCGCTTGTTCCAAATATTCGTAGAGTAGCCACGAGCCCGTGGTCCAAACGTATTGGTCGCCGGCGGAGTCGCGCATGGTCTTGGCGACCTGAATAGCTTGCGGGAAGTAGGTTTCGAAGTACTTGCGCATGACGCCGGCCTGGGTATCGATGAATCCCAGGTCGAAATGACACTTGAACATCACCAAGACTGTCTTGACGTCCGGATCCTGCGTTCTGCCACGAGCGAGCAGTCTCTCCGGCCACCCTGCGCCGCCGGCCGCCACCGCAAGACCGAGAAAATCCCTCCGCTTCATTTGCTGCACCTTCTTGTCGAACAAGCCGCTTTGTGTATAACACAACGGTTGCGTAAGAGCGGTTCGATCAGAACGGGATCGTCACTGGCCGAGCGTCTTTGGGGTCGGCCCAACGGTCGTTGGGGATGAGAGGCGTCCAGCCGGGTCGACCAGGATCTTGATCGTAGGGATAGCCTCCAAGGCGCCGATACAGTTCGCTGTATTCGCGGAGCTTCTCGCGATTGAGACGCACACCGAGGCCTGGTGAATCCGGTACGCGAATCGCGCAACCTTCGTATTGCAAAGGTCCGCCTTCAATGATGTCGTCCTGCAGATGATGATAATGGGCGTCGGCGGCGAAAGAGAGGTTCGGAATGACGGCGCCGAGGTGCAGCATGGTGGCCAACTGAATACCGAGCTCGCCCGAGGAATGCACGGCGACGCCCAGCTGGAAGGTTTCGCAGACGCCGGCGGCTTTGACGCAAGGACGAATGCCGCCCCAGAAAGTGGTGTCAAGAAGGATGACATCGACCGCCAGATCGAGGACGTTGGTGGCGAGTTGCTCAAAGTTCACCACAACTGTGTTCGTCGCTAGCGGCACGCGGATCATTTGGCGGGTGCGCCGCATGCCGTTCAGACCGAAGACGGGGTCCTCGAGATAGTCGTTGCGGACGTCTTCGATCGCCTGGCCGAAGCGAATTGCCTGTTCGGTAGACCAGACGCCGTTTGGATCGAAGCGAAACGAATCGCCGGGAAGGGAAGCAGCCAGGGCGCGGTAAGCCTCCAGTTCATAGTCTGGATGAAAGACCCCGCCTTTGATCTTGTGCGTGGTAAAGCCGAAGTGCGCCTTGAGCAGGCAGGCATTCTCCACAACCTGATCGATGGTGCGCACTTCGCCCAATCCGGTGCGCGGGTCGGGGTAACGGAAAAAGCAATATGCGGCGAAAGGAATTCGTTCGCGCAGACGGCCGCCGAGAATCTCTGACACCGGCACACCCCATGCCTGGCCCAAAATGTCGAGACAGGCGAACTCCAGAGCTGCCACGATTTGGGTTCGATTGTTGTAGAGCGATGCGGTGGGATTAGCGATGAGCATACGCATCTCTTCCAGGCGCGCTGGATCGTGACCCACCAGGTAGCCCTTCATCGCGCGAAAAACCGCTTCCGCCGATTCACCGCCGCCGCCCATTTCGCCCAGCCCGATCAGGCCGTTGTCGGTTTCCACTTCCACGATGGTGCGAACGAAACGGCCCCAATGGCATCCATTCGCATGGCGCAAGGGCGCTTCGAGTGGGACCGTGACGGTGGTAGCGCGGATATCCCGAATTTTCATGATTGTGTTGTATCGTACAACAGGCCATGGCAATCGGACTAAGCCCGCGCTTCGACGAGAAACCGCGCAGCCACGTGAGGTGGGTGATCTGCGGGCTGCTCTTCTTTGCCACCACGGTTAACTACATGGACCGGCAGGTGCTGGGCATCCTGAAGCCGATGCTTGAGCGCGACCTGCACTGGAGCGAAGCGGATTATGGCTGGATGGTGTCGGCTTTCCAACTCGCGTACGCCATGATGATGCCGGTTGCGGGCCGGCTGTTGGACCTGATTGGCGTCCGCGCTGGATACGCGCTGGCGGCCATTCTGTGGAGCCTGGCGTCGATGTCACACGCGCTGTGCCGGACCTCGTGGCAGTTCATCGCAGCGCGTTTTGGTCTTGGCCTGGGTGAGGCCTCCAACTTTCCGGCGGCCATCAAGGCTGTGGCCGAGTGGTTCCCGGAGAAAGAGCGGGCGCTGGCGACGGGCCTGCTGAACAGCGGTTCGAACATGGGTGCCATGCTGGCGCCGTTTTTGGTACCGTTCTTCGCGGTGCGGTTTGGATGGAGGTCGGCATTCGTGGCGACGGGTTGTCTTGACCTGATCTGGGTAGCCGTATGGCTGGGCTATTTCCGCAAACCGGCCGAGCACCCCAAGGTGTCGGCAGGTGAATTGGCATATATCGAGTCGGGCTCGGCCAAGGAACCCACGGCCCGCATTCCCTACGCGGGGCTGTTGAAACGTCGCCAAGCGTGGGCATTCATTGCGGGCAAGTTCATGACCGACCCGGTGTGGTGGTTCTACCTCTTCTGGGTGCCTGGCTTTCTGAACCGTACTTACGGGCTGAAGCTGACGGCACTAGGACCGCCGTTGATTGCCATTTACCTGGCAGCCGACGCCGGCTCGATCGTCGGAGGTTGGATGGCTTCGGCTTTTGCGAAGCACGGATGGAGTCCGAATAAAGCTCGCAAGGTGACGATGCTGCTGTGCGCGCTGGCGGCGACACCGGTGACGGCCCTGTTTGCGGCGAACAGCCTTTGGCCAGCGGTCGCGCTGATCAGCGTGGCCGCGGCGGCGCATCAGGGGTGGTCTGCGAATCTCTACACGGTGGTGTCGGACCTGTTCCCGCGCAACGCTGTGGGCTCGGTGGTAGGACTAGGCGGCCTGGCCGGGTCAGTGGGCGGGATGCTGGCCGCGCCAATGATTGGCTATTGGCTCGATCTATCCGGAGATTCGTATCGGCCAATCTTTTTTATTGGGGGCACGGCCTACTTATGCGCGCTGGCAGTAATCCAGTTACTAATTCCGAGGCTCAAGCGGGTTGAGGCTTAGTGCGCCGTATCGTGCCTCCGAAAAGAATCCGCTTGCTCACGCGCGCGGTTCAGTGCTGAAGTTTTCACACAGACTCGTCAGCAATCGGTATGGCGAGATGTGATGGAACTTCTGAACATGAGTACTTAGTCATGGAACGGGGACAGGTATGTTGTCTTCCGATGTGAAGGGCGAAGCGGGCAGGCCGGCGGAGTTGAACAGATTCACAGTGGGCGCATTCTGCCAGCCGTAGCGAACATACTTCGGGCTTGCGACTTGCGGACTCGAAACAAGAACGCTCGGGCCTTCGATGCGCGCCGCGGCGTCCACAAAGTGATGGTCGTCGCCGGCGATCTCAAACCCTTCCAGTGCGCCATCCTTCGCGACTAGGCCGCCGGCGTGATCGAACCACACGCGAACGCCGCTTTCTTCCAGACTGGTCTGGCGGAAGAGCGGGCCGGAATACTCGATGTTCTCGCCATAGGCAAGCGCTCGGGCTGCCAGCGCGAGGCGTGCGCCGACGGTCTGTTTATCCGGGGGGTGCACATTGTCGGGATCACCAACATCAATGCTGACAGCCATGCCGGTATCGGCTACGGCTAGCGTCCGGCGCTGGGCTTCGCGAATAGTCGCCCAATTCTCGGTCGCGTTGGACTTGAAGCTCGAAATCTGGACGAACAGGAAGGGAAAGTTCCCCTCGCGCCAGTGAGTACGCCAGTCGGCGATGAGGGCGGGGAATACCTTTTCATACATGGGTGCACGGGCAAGTTTGCTGTTGGTCTCGCCTTGATACCAAATGACGCCTTTAATGGGAAAGTTAACGGCAGCTGCGACCATGCCGTTGTAGAGCCAGGCAGGGGCGTAGGACGCAGGATCGGGATGCCAGGAGTGTTTAGGTAACGGCTGGCCCGCATTGCGGGCGTCGGCGTCCTCGCGCTTTTCGGCAGCCAGCATAGCGGGGATGTCCGCTTGCTCATTCGCCATCGATGCCCAAGTCGCAAAGACGGGCATAAGGCTCGAGTCGGCGGACAGGGCATCGAGGCTGACCCACGCTTCTCCCGGCGTGCCGCCCCACGTCGAATCGATGAGACCGATGGGGACGTGCCCCTTCGCTGTTAAGTCGCGCCCGAAGAAATAGGCAACGGCGGAAAACTTAGCGGCGGTTTCCGGCGAGCAAACGGTCCAGGCCTGATCCGTATCCAGGTCGCGAAGGGGGAAGGACGACGCTTTATGTTTGACGAGCAGGAGCCGCATGGTGGGCTGGTCAGCATGACTGATTTCCTCCGCGGCGTTCTTCACGACGGCGGAGCCCGGGAATCCGTTCAACGGCATCTCCATGTTGGATTGGCCCGACGCAAACCAAACGTCACCAATGAGGACGTCCTCGAGCGTTATCGTATTCGTGCCGGAGACTGTCAGTTGAAACGGTCCGCCGGCGGATTGAGGGGGCAGGTAGAGATTCCACATTCCGAGTTGGTCGCCGGTGGTGGATTGAGTGGCGCCATTGAAGGTGGCCGAGACTTTTTCGCCTGGCTGCGCCCATCCCCAGAGATGGACCGGCCGGTCGCGCTGGAGGACCATGTGGCTGCTCAGGATTCGGGGTAGCTTTACTTCACCTCTTGCGACAGGAATGCCGGCTGCAAGAGACACAAGCAGGATCGATCTGCAGAGAGTTGCGTAGTTCATGAGTGGGACCGGACCGTTGGCCGGCTGATGACGATCTTATAAGATCAGTTGTGCGTTTAACGGCACTGTCGCTTCGGGAACGGACTTTGAGGAGCAGCAACCACCGAGATGGCCCGGACCAGATTCTGATTCATCCGGACGGGGTGAGTG
>JBAUOG010000478.1:0-3926 GCA_049579625.1 Bryobacteraceae bacterium | reverse complement strand
CCCTCGCGATGGGCCAGCATCGTATAGCTGTTGGTGTACTTCTCGAGGTTGTCGCTCGCGAACTTCGCCGGATTTAACTTCTTGCCTAGCTTCTGCCCCATCTGTTGCAGGTCGGCCGCCGAGTAGTAGTTCACGGCCGGAGGGTTGGCAGCGAAAGCCACGGCGGCAGTCAGCAGCACGGCACTCATTAGTTTTATCAACATATGTCTCCTTGTTTTACTTATGGCACTTAGCAATGCGGTGAACACAGGCTTAACACCCCTACAAACATTTAGCCCACAGCCTAAAGGCTGTGCCACGGCCACGGCTCCGTTCCTGACGAGTCTGCGTGAAAACTCCAGCACCAAACGTGGCGCAGGCTGTCGGCCTGATGAGCCGAGAGTCGTCTCGGCTTTCGTTCCCATAGCGTTCGGAGCGACTACATAGACTCTTGCGGTCGCGGCTCAGTTTGGTCACTCAAACACCTGGTGGGCGCTGCTTATGAAAACCTGTAACCTTCTGAAACTCGCGCCCAATTGAGAGTAGCGTATTCTCCGAGTATTGATTGCCGACCAGTTGGATCCCCACCGGCATCCCCTTCACGAAACCGCAGGGTAGTGATAACGCCGGAAAGCCGCACAGGTTGGTGGCTGGAACCAGACCGTAGAGCCCTCGAAGATCCGGCGGCTTCTCCGGATGCTGCTGATCAAAGGGCACGTTGGCGAGATCGGCAATCGTTTTCCGTGTCGGCGCAATCAGGATGTCGATGTTAGTGAACATTTCCCGGAACGCGGCTTGGATCTGGCGCCGAACTCGCATGGCCTTCAGGTAATCCACCGCCGAGTAGTTCAGAGATGCCTTGAGGCCGTTGATCTGCTCCTGATCGGCGAGCTGATCCACCTTTCCGCTTCGGATCAGCGTTTCGAAGATCGACGCCGCGTCGGAATCAATGATGGTGCCGATCACAGGCCCGTATGGAAAGTCGGGCCAAGTGGTCTCGGTCAATTGCGCGCCGAGTGATTTCACCACTTCCAGCGCCTTCGCAAATACCGGGCGATAAGGCTCTTCCACCAAGTCGGTGAAGTCCAGCGGCGAGTAGCCAAATTTCAGTTCGCTGGTCTTGCGCGCATACTGAGGAAAAAAATAGAAGCTCTTACCGGCCGATCCGGGGTCCGCGGTGTCGCCTCCCGCCATCGCCTGCAGGACGTGGCCGCAATCGTCCGCGCATCGCGCCAGCACCCCGATTTTATCCAGTGTCCACGACAGCGCCATGGCCCCGTACCGGCTGACGAGACCATAGGTGGGCCGCAATCCCGTTACGCCGCAGTAGGCAGCCGGCGTGAGAATCGAGCCCGATGTCTCCGAACCCAGGGCATAAGGCACCAACCCGGCCGCTACCGCCGCACCAGACCCACTCGACGATCCGCCCGACCAATAGTCCTTGTTCCAGGGATTCAATCCGGGCCCTTGGAGCGAGGCAGACGGCGAGTTATAACCTCCTCCGCCTGCCAGTTCTACCATCGACAACTTGGCGACGACGAGGCCGCCTTTGCCCTTCAAGCGCTTTATCGCAGTGGCATCGTAATCGAAAACCTGGTCTTGATACGGCTTGGCGCCCCAGGTAGTGGGATACTTGGCCACGCTCAAGAGATCTTTGGCACCGAAGGGAATGCCTTGAATAATGCCGCGGTAGCGCTCGCGCTTCAAATCGCCATCCACGTCTTTGGCGGCTTTGATCGCGTCCTTGCGCAGCAGGCAAGCGAGCGCGTTGTAAGTGGGACCCAACTGTTCCAGCCGGTCACAGAAAGTCTTCGCCAATTCCTCGGACGATACCTCGCGGTTGCGTAGTTTCTGGCTGAGTTCGGTGAGGGTTGCGAAGTGAATTTCCTGGGCGGTGACAGGTTTCGGGCGCTTCATGGTGTCGGCTTATGGGTGGAACACGAAGGCTGGTTCCATGTCGGTGGCCAACTCGATCTGGCGGAGACGATCGCTGTTCTTTCGGACATCGTCCTGGGCCTTGACCCTGGCATCCGCAGAGGCTGGGTTCACCACCGCCTGCTGAGGCGGCCCCGCCGCCGATTTAGGGGATGCACGAGCCGCCCGCGCAGCAAGCGGCACTGCTCCAACCAGAAACGCCATTTGGCGCCGCGTCAAAGAGGGGCGAGACGAGTCGTCGGAAGCCATTGAGACATTATAGGCGTCGACCGGATTACAATCGCGCTAGCAGGCCTCGAGCGCCCTCTGCATCACCAGGCGCGGGGCCGATTCTCCCGACCAGATCTCAAACTGTTTAGCTGCCTGCTCCAGAAACATATCGGCTCCATGTATCACATCGCAGCCCTGTTCACGGGCGTGCTTCAGCAACTGCGTCTCGTGTGGGTTGTAAATCATGTCGAACACGACATCAGCGGGAATGCTGTCGGGAAACAGGCTGTTGTCCACGTTCGGATGCATGCCCACCGGCGTCGCATGGACCAGCGCGTCATAAGCTGCACTGGTAGCTTGCTCCAGTGAAATGACTTTGGCATTGACAGCTTTCGCCAGAACCGACGCACGGCGCAGATCGCGGCCAGTGATTGTTACTTCGGCGCCTGCATCACGCAAGGCAAAAGCAGCGGCACGGGCTGCACCACCATAGCCGGCTACCAGCACTGTCGCGTGGCCCAGCCGAACGTGCTTGCTCAACGGCTTGAGAATGCCATCGACGTCGGTGTTGGTTCCTCTCCACCTCCCGGCTTTTCGCCACACCGTGTTCACCGCGCCAATTCGCTTCGCCAATGGCTCCACGTAGTCGAGGTAGCGCAGGATCTTTTGCTTGTGGGGGATGGTGACGCTGAAGCCGGCCACCGGCAGCTTCGCGGCCAGTTTCATGAAGTCGCCTAGCTGCACCTGAGTTACATGGAACGGAAGATAGACGGCATCGATCCAGCGCGCCTGAAACGCGCGGTTGTGGACTTGAGGTGACTTGGAGTGGCCCACGGGATCGGCAATGACACCGTAGACACGGCTCTCCTTGGTAAGCTTGTCGATCCGATAGAGGCTCTTCATCACCCGCGCCGGAATCTGGCCGGGCGCCGTTCCCTCGGCTTCGCCCGGCGCGGCATACGTAAACAAGCCGCCCAGTCCAGGCGATAGAACGCGGGTGCAAAGTCCCTGTTCCGACATCGTGAACGCAATCAGCGGGGTCTTGTGATGCTGCTTTAAGAACTCGACCAGCCGCAGCGAATCGGTTGGCTTGCGGGCCAACGTCGCCAGCTTGTAGACATCGGCCTGAACCTTCAGCAGTCGCCTCAGCACCGGCTCGAGCGAGGGCGTGCTGTCGAAGTTGTGATAGGAAATGATGACCGGCGTGTGCTCACGTAGGGACTCCACCGCCGGCGCAGCGCGCTCCGCGCTCTCGATCTCCAAGTCGATAGCACACGCCCCTGCCGCCGCCGCCTTGGCGAGCCACCGTGTTTGCTGGTCAATGGTTCCTTTGAAATGCCCGCTGTGGCCTACCAGCCGGCAGGTCGCGAGCACGTGGGCCTCCGGCCTGGTCTTGACAAATTTCTCGATGAGCACGATACCGCTCTCCGGCGTGGGCAGGTAGTCGAGGCGGAACTCGAGGAACGTGTTGCCATCTTTGTACTCACGTTCGGCGGCTTGGGCAAGCGCCGCGGGCGAGGTAGAGCCAAGCGCAACACAGATTCGAGGGAGAGATTTCGGGAGGGCAGGCATTGCACCGCTCAGTGCCCGTCAGGATAGCAGAGCGGGCGCCCCGCGATCAGTACTGGTAAGTCGCGAAAAATACCAGAACCATTATTGGTACTTATGGCAACGCGGGCGTATCGTGCGGCCCCGAGTAATCGGCCCGCAGCTTCCAGTAAAACTCCCGACGCCGCCGCCAGAAGTAAAGGACGTTGCAGCCAACGAATCCAATCCGCACGACATATTGCCAATCGCCATCG
>JBAUOG010000477.1:0-4029 GCA_049579625.1 Bryobacteraceae bacterium | reverse complement strand
GTCCCCGTTCGCCCTTGCGCCGCCTCCGGGGGTTCCTTGTTGAAGCGCTTCAAACAACGATGGCAACGGCATGTAAATCGGTCGAGGACGAGGATGTTGCACTTGCGGCAGAGGACTTTCATGTCCTTCACACGTTCAGAACGTCCGGGAATGAAGAGGTGATCGCCGCTATGGCACTGGGAGCACCGAATCGGGTGGCTTGTCGGCGCCAGTGGCCCGCCTTCAGGGGTCTGTTTGGTCGCGGGAATCCACTCTGTAATGGGCACGAGTTCACCGCAACCGTGCACGAACACGAAGGGAATTTGGTGGACACGCGGGCTTTGGCACTCGGAGTTGGTGCAGCGAACGGCACCGGGTCCACCGTATTTCTTTTGAAAAAGAATTTGGCCGCAGCGCTGACAAATCAGCGCTGCTGGCATGACCGACGCATCGATTTCGGCGGGGGCACCCACCGTGAATCGTTCACTCTCGTGGACCGGAGGGAACGCGGGATCGACACGACCGCCGCGCGCCTGCCAGCGATGGAAGGCCTCTCCGATCTCCTTGAGGAGTGTAGTCTTTCGATCTTCTTCCCAGACACTCGAAAGCCGCACGTTGCCGAGCTGCACGATCGCGAGACCATCCTCCCAATCGACCGTCCGGTAAGGCAGGTAGTTAAAAAGGAGTTGCGACACCCCGCGCTGCATCTTGAGTGAGCGTTCCGAACTCTGCTCGCCGTCGTGGTGTTGCTCCGGTGGCGTCGAGTGGCTAGCCATCGATCAACCTCTTGAGTGCTTTGGCTTCGTCTGAGTTAGCAATCCGAATGAACGCGGGCTCATCGACATCGCGCAGACTATTCATTGCCTCCAAGTGCATGTTGAGCGGCTTGAACCTCCCGCGCTGGGGAGGCACGTTGACGACGGAGCTATACGCATTCTTGACCGCGCGCTCCAGCTGTTCGCGGTATTGAGCCGAAGGCGCGAATTCACAGCCATACGCACCCAGCATCCACTTCACGACGGCATCCTGAGTCAGTGCTTCACCATTCGCATCGCCCTGGGAGTCGCGTACAGCCTCCACGGTGGACAGGGGCTTTCCGAGTGAGGCGGCGGCAACACCCATCAGGTAACCGCACAACAGTCCTGGCATTGTGCGGCGCATGGCGGGAAGCGGCCAGCGCGTGACGGCGGCTGGATCGACGAGACGGTCGAGGTATTGGTGGAACTTGGCAAAGCGACCGAAGATGCTTCGATCCCGCTCACTTTGGGGGGTGGGCACAAAAATCGAAATCCCCGGAAAACGTCGTCCAACGCGAGCCGACGCCTGAATGTATTCGGCAACGAGGCGGGTAAAGCCGGCGAACAAGATCACGTTAAAACGGTCCACATCGACGCCGTGGCCGATGATATTCGTCGTCACCACACCCCGGATACGGGTACTAGGATCGCCGTCGCTCGTCATCGCCTTGAGCTCATCCATCGCCGCGATCATGTGCGAGACATCCACTCCGCCGTTGAACATTTCGAGGAGTAACTCGCCGTGCTGCGGGCAGGTGTCTTGCAGTTCCCGCCGGACCCTCGATTCGATCGCTTCGGCCACTTGGTCAGAGCCTTTTCGGGTGAGCACATACGTGAGCGCGAGTTCGTACAGAAACAGGAGGTGGTCGGTCTCCTGCTTTGTGAGTCCAGCGGTGCCGTAGATTCTCGCCGCTGCGGCGGGATCACGAACGATCAGTTCACGTGCCTTTTGCACTTCTTGGTAGAAGATAGACAGGGCCTTGGTAACGGCAGGCGTGTGCTTTCGCCCTACCCCGAGCAACCCGACGAAAATGCGCCCACAGCGCTCTGCGTTGGGGTGGTAGTAGAACGAATCGTCAGAAGCGGGCCCATGCGCCGGGAACTGACGTGACCCTCGCAAGTAGAGTTCCCAGGCCTGGCGGTTGAAATCCTGTATCGTTGCGGTCGCACCAATCACCTTCCAGGAAGCAGCGTTCAAGCTCTTGAAAAGGGCAATGACGCCGGTTTCATAGTGGGCATCAAACGTGCCAAGCTCCTCATTGAGCAGGTGCAACTCGTCTTGCACGAGTATGGCGGGCGCCGGATCGTGAAACGGCGGGTAGAAGACGCCCGTCCCCGCACACATTTTCGGACGCTCCCCGCGGCTGAAGGCGGCCGCGGCCTCGCACAGTTCGTTGGTCTTCCCGAAGCTGGCACCGTGCTTGCCACAGATCAGGTCCACCCGCCCAAACAGGTTTGAAAAGCGCTGGTTCTGACCAAGGAGCGCCAGCTTATCGACCGTAGAGACGATGACCGTCGGAAGATAGCGGTAAATGTCTTGGTCGGTGACATAGACGGGCAACCGTTCGGCGGATGCAGAGCAGTTTGCGGAGGTGCAGTGATGCTCGATGAGCTTCAGTGGTTCGTTATAGGCGATAGTGACCGGCCCGCCGCAGAGTGGGCAGGCAAAGATCCTTTTGTACTTGGGGTCAACGCCCTGACGGGTGAAGCGCTTATGCATATCGTCATCGATCCGGTTCGGCGTCACGGTTCCGCCGACAAGATATCCGATACTAAAGCGCGCACCTTTGAGCCCGGCGTTCTTCCTTACCACCTCGGCGCATGCCAGTGTCCGCCCAAGTCGCTGTAATTGCTGGAAGGTCAGCAGGCGGAGCGGAAACCGTACGAATGCAGTGTTGCCGAACCGTTTCCCACGTAGGCGATCAAAAAACGCCTGCCAGAGAATAATCCCCATGAAGGCTTCGGTCTTGCCGCCACCCGCCGCAAACCACAGAAGATCAACTCGGCCGTCGTCCTCCCGCTTCAGCGCAGGATACTCCCGCGAAGCCAGTTCCGGCAGGAGCGACACGATGAACGCAATCTGAAAGAGACGCCATCGCTTATGGGCCTTGTTCGCCGTGCGCATGGACTCGTTCATCAGGCAGAATGCGCGGAGCACATCAGGGTAGGTGCTATTCTTCAACAACGTGACGCCGCGTTTGTAGCGCGCGATCTCGCCTCGGAACTCCTGTCTGGATTGATCGGCTTCGGCGCGTTCGAGACCGGAGAGGGTCGCGATTTTTGCGGCCCACTGCTCGCGATCGTACGTATCCATGTGACGCGCCAATGCATCGAGCACGGGAAGTGGATCGATCATGAGATCGGCGAACGTCGGGTCGGCATCGCCGAATTCGCGTGCCTCAAGCCGGGGAGTCTCCGTGACCGGTACGCTCTCCGCGATCAGATGTACAACGGAATCCTTTTCATTCGATTCAACGTGGGCATTGATTCCGACGCCTGGCATCAGGCGGTCGTATCGGAAACTAGCGGGAAGCTCCTGAAAGACGGTGGGCCTGTGCGCGGTGCCGGGAACCGCCACGGATATCCGGACGCCGTACAGATTGGGGTCAACAAAATCGACTTGCGCCCGTCCCGGCGCTACCGTCTCGTTGATGACGCGGACGGCCAATCGCACCTGATTTGGTTCGGTCGGCACGTTGATTAACCGAACGTCCACCGATGCACTCCACGAGGACGCGAATGCATGCGGATGAGCGCGAGCGGTCGCTGGGCTAAAGGCTAGGTCTGTTGCAATCTCAGCCTCGGTCGCGTTAATAGCGTTGCGAGCGGTGTAGAGGGAGTGGTCGGCGGACTCGGTAGCGGAGAGTCGGATCTGGGGCGACACATCGATGCGCTGGCGCTTGATACGCAGCACGTCTGCGACCTTCACGGTCACGTCAAAGGGCGCGATCTGAAACCGCCGCCAAGCCGGGACAAGCGCTTGCGACTTCGTGGTGGGTGTTTGCCCGGCTGCGCGGTCTCGTTGCCAAGTGCCAAACTGTTTCTGCTCCGACCACGTGGGAACGACGCGCACATACACGTTCAGTTGGAGCGTGACGGAGAGAGCCGTATGCGCTGCGAGCGCCGCTTTGTCTGCCATAAACTCCAGTCCGAGGGAGGTCAATTCGAAGGCAGAATCTTTCGGAAGATCATCGATTTCGGCATCCGCCTCGGTGTCTTCCGTGCGCGACGCGGCGACCGGAACATCATGAGG
>JBAUOG010000476.1:0-1960 GCA_049579625.1 Bryobacteraceae bacterium | reverse complement strand
GGGCACGACTGTCGCTCTTTCCAGGAGCAGCCACAGCATTCTTGCCGTACCGGCTTCGGTCACCGTGGCAGGTGGAACGGCAACAGCCACTTTCGCACTACAGCAGTCACAACGTTAATGAGCAATCAGAGCGCGACGATTACGGCCACGCTCGGCGGCAGCGTGCAAACCGCCGCCGTCAGTCTCTGCCCGCAACTCCTGATATCCGGCATCGCGTGTAATCCACCGAGCCCTGGCCAGAGCGCCTCCGGCATCTGCACGGTAATACTCTCCCAGCCAGCGCCGGTTGGCGGCACGAGCGTGGCCGTAGCGAGCAACAACGGTTCGCTCAGCGTGCCTTCATCGGTAACGGTGGCGGCCCGAACCACAACCGCGACTTTCCTCGCTGCTGCGGCGGCATCGATCCCCGGCAACCAGGACGCAACAGTGACCGCGACGCTCGGCAACAGCTCAGTTACCGCCACCATCAGCCTCGTTGCGCCGAGGCTGTTTCATCGTTCGGCTGCAGCCCTGCGACTTTGCCTTACGGCGGCACAGCGAGCTGCGTGGTCGGTTTGAGTCTGGCTCTTCCAGGAGTGAGCCTCACCGTCCCGGGTTGATTTCCTTTGCCTGGCTGTCGCGCCCGGCATCAGTCTTTAGATTGTGCTCCAAACATCCGCCGCCGATGCCCAGCCCGTTGAAACCGTGACCAGGCCTGTCGCGCCAGGCATCTTTTCGCTCGACCAATCCGGCCAGGGACAGGGAGCGAGCCGTTGTCCATGTGGGAACGGGGACTATAGCCACGATTCCGGACTACCGCTATGCCTCCCAGGTCGCCTTGGCCGGAGGTGCCCTGACCATTTACGCGACTTGACCGGCGCGTTGCCTGACACCAACGCGTCTCTATAGTCGTCCGAACGAACGCCATACCGCCGGGATAAGCTTCGCGGTAAATGCCCGTCCTTCCTGGGCCGCTCCGGGGGTGTCCGGAAGAATGATCCGCACAATTGAACCAGCTGTTCGACCACTGATCAAGGTGTCCCGCGCGAGCAGCAACTTCCCGATGTATTCGCTCGCAACGATGCGATTTTCCGACTGGTACCAGTAAAACATCAGCTTGCGCGAGCCAAGGTTCTCGATTCGGTCCTGATTGATGCGGATTAAGGTCCCGTTGACCGGAACCTCAGCCGATTCCTGCTGCCAGATTTCCCAACCTGCTCCTGGCAGGCAATGCTGAGGGGAATGCATGCTCTCGCCTGCGCGCTGCTGCGCATAGAAAGCTACAAAAAGCTCGAGAGTCTCATCGCCCTTGCGATAATTCCTGACCAGATAATCTGTTGCGTCGAGTTTCTTCAAAGTTCCCGGGGGCAGTTCCTGCTCGCCGACCGCCGACCAGCCGAGGATGTTCGAATCGATCTGCTCCAGCGGCAAAGCGAGCGGCTGCGTAATGCGCCTCGACGTGAGTCCGCTTGCCAAAAGCGTTCCTGCCAGCAGAATCGTAGTAACGGCAAAGCCGGTGGATACACGTACGCTCATGACAAAGTCCTCGAATCCAGGGTGGCATGCAGAGCACGGGCGGTCAGATAGAGAAGCCCAAGACCCGCCACGAAAACCAGCCAGCCCGAAAATACATGGTAGAAACCCAACGCGAATTCGCGATTGTAGTCGGCCAGAATAGCCGTCCCCGTCACCCGGATAATATTGACCCCGATCGCGAGAGGAACAGAAAGTACGACCAGTAGCACCCGTGCAATCCAACCGGAGCAGAACAGGTAGCCGAGCAGCAGACTGCCTACGACCAGGGCCGACAGCGCGCTCAATCCGCTGCAGGCCTCGGCGACGCCAAGTGTGACGTTCGCCAGCTGGATAATATTGCCATCGCGGAAAACGGACACGCCTGCTGCCTGCGCGAGCCTCGTGGCGGCATCGGAAGCCATCAGTTGCAGGGGGCCGGAAAGGGAATTATAGAGCACCCCTGGTA
>JBAUOG010000475.1:0-2273 GCA_049579625.1 Bryobacteraceae bacterium | reverse complement strand
GATCAAAGCTCGGCGTGCGTATCCGCGACGAGAGCAGCAGTCACGCGATGTCTTCTCGTGGGAAGTTCTTCCACATCTCACGCCGCAACTCAGCGATGTCCTCTTCGATGGTCATAGAACTCTCGATTCATTATGGCGTAGTTTGGCCGATTGCCAGCCAAAACGGAACCTGAGGCTTAGCCGTGTTTCCTCGCCCTTCACTCCTTCACCCGCGTCGTAATGCGCCGAAGGAAGGCGCTGTAACCCGCATCGTCGAGGTTTCCGGCCGCCAGTTCGAGGACTGCCCGCGCTGCGTCTTCCTCGCTGGCTGCGAAACGATAGCCGTTGAGTTCAAGAAACAGGATCCCCACCACAAAGCCCGTGCGCTTATTCCCGTCGACGAAGGGATGATTCCGCACAATACCCGTCGTGTAGACGGCGGCCAAATCGATTACGTCGGGAGACTCGGCATAGGCAAAGTGCTGCGGGCGAGCGAGTGCAGATTCCAGCAGAGCCTCGTCGCGTAGTCCGGAGGCACCTCCATGCAGCGCGAGCAGGCGGTCGTGCAGGACGAGGACATCGCGCTTGTCGATCCAAATCGGCGGCCAGCTTGGCGGCTTCACTCGGAGAGAACGTGCAGCGTATTGCGGTAGCGGCTAATAATTTCCTCCGCCTTGGCCATCTTCTGTTCGAAAATCGGATCGTAGGGAGTGAGCCGGTATCCCCCCTCTGGAGCCTCGATAAGAAAAAGCGGCTCACCGTCGCCCGTTTGCAGACGGTTGATGACTTCTTTCGGCAGGACAACCCCGAGGGAATTCCCGAATTTGCGGACTTTGACCTCTACCATCGCTCGCCTCCATGAGGTTATTACAATAGTAATAACGCTCGCCGGCCTTTGTCAAGGTTCACCTGTCAAGCCGGATCCAAATTGCACCGTTCCGCACCCTCGCCCGACCCCTTCTTTCCTGCCTGCCGTTTAGTGGGCTTTCTGCGTTGGACAGATCCTGCTTATCGATGAGAACCCAGCGTTGTTCTCGCTCATAGGCAGGAACTTTGGAGGGGACGGCATAAGGGCGTTCGGGCTGCCCGATTTCACCAGTTTTTCGCCCAACGGCGCCAAGTGGATCATCGCCCTCGTTGGAACGTATCCATCGCGCCCGTAAAGCTGCGCTGAGGTGGCAGTTGTAGCCGGATTGCGTTCAGGCCGTCGATTAACTGACGTTCGCGGTTTCCACCCCGTGGCCGAGTTCCAAGGCGCTGACACGAGGGTCGTCATTCGAGCGCGCATCAGCCAGAGCGATGGACTCGGAGATGGACCGGCGCGAGAGAGTAGTGGCACGTATGACGGCGAGCGGCCTGGGCGACAACGGATACCGGATTTGACCGAGGCCGGTCGGACTTAATGTCCCTATTCGCTACTGACCCAGCAGCCCTGCCAGCACAGAACGAGCTCGAGCCTGCCGTCGAATGATAAAGCGCACGCCAAACTGAGCGACGGTAACGACCTTCTGCAACGATCACTTGCAAATCCAGCGCCGCCGCCCGTTCCCCGCCAACAGGAGCTAGTATCACTTGAAAACGTTCCCCCTTACTACTAAGTTGTAGCCGCATCGTGGGGCCGTTGCCCGGCCGTAGACTTCCTCTCGCGGTTAGATCAGATCCTCAGGGACGGCCGGCACCTGCGGTTCCAGTGATGCATACGGAAGACAACAAGAAAAGCCCAAGAGAAGAGCCCGGCGCAGCGCCAGCCTGATCAGGCTCATCCTTCGATTAGAAAATGCTCCCAGTAGTGGCCGAACATCCTCGGCACACAAACAGAAAAGGGCGGGCGCTGAGTAAGCACCCGCCCTTCTTCTGCAACCTGGAGGATTAACCTGATCGGCTTCGGATTGAACGCATCCGTGAAGCGGTTAAACTATCCGAGATGCGCGCCGACGGAAGAACAGAATGACTCCGCCGAAGGCGAATAGGTCAAGACCCAGAACAGCCGCAGACGAAGGCTCAGGGGTGGTGCTTGTGAGGCCGATAAACTCCTGGGGCACGTCACCGGTAGGCGGAATCGGGGTGTAAAACACAAGATTCCCTAAGCCAATGCCGAGGGCTGAATAGTGATTTCCCTCAGAAACTGCCCAACTATCAAGGTTGGCAATATCGAATTGATCGTTGGCGGATAGACCGATGTCTGCGCCGGCGCTGCCGGGATCGAATTCTTCCCAGATTGCGTAGGAGAGGAGCTCGCTCTCCGATGCACTTGTCGAATCAGGATTAGACGTCGGCGTTTGACTCTCGAAAAG
>JBAUOG010000474.1:0-2000 GCA_049579625.1 Bryobacteraceae bacterium | reverse complement strand
ACATCAGTCCGGGGTGTCCCCGATGAGCTGAGGAGCGCGCCGTTCGGATGAACATGCCGCAACCTCTTTCATCATTGCGGGTGTGCACTCCGGCACTCATGCTGAGATCTGTGCGGAAGTTTTCTGGACGCATCGTCGGCCTAGCGGCGTACGCTGGAGTGGTGTGGAACTGGTGGCGCAGGCAGGAAGCCGCAAGGCAGCAAACGCCGCTGCACGGTGCGCCGGTCAGGCCGCGATTGAAGACTTACTCGGGTGCGACCGGGTATGTCTTCCAATACGTTTACCGGGGCCACCGAAGTGGACAAGCGGGGCGTGGCGGAGCTGCAACAGAGTACGTCTTCTCCGTATCTCGCGATCGAAAAACGTACTTCCCGGTTTCGGTATTGTTGGCAGAGCCGGTGGTTGCGGCATGGAGCGAGAGTCACCAGCGGACGCTTTCGTCGACGGAACTCTACGCCATCGCGAAGCTGAGTTTGTTCGAGGCGTTCGACGAGCGGGAAAACATCGAGGAGTTTTCTGTGCCGGTTGAGGCGGATGCCGCGGCGATCGACCGGCATCTGGGGGCACTGGGCAGGTTGTGAGGAGCGGGGAAGAACCCGTCACGAGCGCTAACTTAGGGCCGGATTTCGGGACGAATTCTGACATTTCCTATTTCGTGGCAATTGAGGGCAGAATATACTTCTCTACCAGGGCGAAGTGCTCGGGGTATTCCGGTTGTTTCCAGTCCGACGTGCAAAGAACAACAAGGCCGGCGTGCGGGATCACCATGAGGTACTGCCCGCCATAGCCCCGCGCATAGAAGGCGTCATGACCGGCAACGCTGGTGATCCACCACCCGTAACCATAGACAACTTGCTCGCCATAGAACTCCCCTCGGTTTTCCGGCTTCACGGACTCCGCCACATAGGCGGGCGGGACGAGTTCGATGCCCTTCCAAATGCCGTGCCGTAGGTAAAGTTCGCCAAGTTTCAATAGGTCGCGCGAACGAAACAATCCGCTCATGCCTCCGGACTGCAATCCAGTTTTGTCGGCATACCAGTCGAGGTGTCGCATGCCCAGCGGTTCGAAGAGTTCGGATTCCGCAAACTCGAGGACGGATTTGCCGACCGCCTTTCGGAGGACTCCCCCCAGCAGGTGAGCAGCCGCGCTGCTGTATTTGAAACCCTGGCCCGGAGCAAACAAGAGTCTCTGACTCAGAATCTCCGCTACAGGATTGGCGAGATCCTTGTCGAAGCTCAATCGCGTTTCGTCAATTCCGGACGACATCGCGAGAAGGTTCCTGATCGTTACGTCTCGCATTCGCGGGTCGGTAATGTCATCCCGATATTCCTGGAAGTAGTTCACGACGCGATTGTCCAGCGACTTGATCAAGCCCTTCTTAAGTGCGATCCCAACCAAGGCGGATGAGACGCTCTTGGTCATGGACTGCATGTTGTGGAGGTCATCGCGCGTAGCGTCTCCCTGGTACTTCTCGAACACCAGACGACCGTGCCTCGCGATGAGCAGACTCCGGAGATGCAGCAATTCGATCTGGACATGAACGTCCAGCCGCGCCAGTGCGTCCGGGCTTAACCCCTCGGCTGAAGGTGGGGACACCTGCCAGTCCTTAGTGGTGTCTGCGGCGGCTGCGAAAGAGCCAATCACGAGAGCGAGTCCGAACGACCGCAACCACATGGCATTCTCCGGCCCCAACCCGGGATTTAAAATCAGGATTGTAACAGGGGGCCGGGAGAAACCGGGGAAGCTTCGTAAGGCTTATGCAGGGAAGGCATTCCGATGATGCTCTTAATCGGCGGAGGTTACACTAAAGCCAAATGTCAGCGCCGCTGATGCCGCCGTTGTTGGAAGAAGTGGGCCGCCGCCGGTTTGCGTTTTATCCGCCGATTGCGAACGCGGAGCCCAACGAGTGGCAACTGCGAGGCGCGACCCGGACGGAAGTGAATGCCATCAACATCCGAACGGAACTGGAAATCTGGATTCCACGGCATTACCTGGGAACC
>JBAUOG010000473.1:0-1769 GCA_049579625.1 Bryobacteraceae bacterium | reverse complement strand
GGAATCGCCCCAGTGCGATGCGGAGGTTCGGCAGAGGTGGGACGACCTGTAGCGCTCGGGGCATCAGCTATCGCACAGAATGCGTAGTTTACGCCGCAACAGCGGGCTCCGATGGACGGCGGTCCTCGATGGCAGCCCGCCTATTGCCGTACCGGCTATCGCACCTAAAAGAGGCTCGCGCAATAGCCTTCTGCCGGACCCTACCGGAGAGCAGGGGTTGAGTGCGACACTGATGCATGACACGAGTGGTTCCGGTAAAGCAGAGGCGGAGCAGGTCGGCCGATCGACGCTGTCGAGGCCTGCGTGATCACCACGCCATGGAACAGCGTCGGATGCGGGCGGCCGACCTGTTGGAACGCGGCATGATCCCCGCTGAGATCGCGCGTCAGGTCGGCGTGGCCCATCAAGTCGTTTCGGAGTGGCGGAAGGCCTGGCGACAGGGTGGTCGAGACGCCTTGCGCAGCGCCGGACCCGCCGGCCGGAAGCCGAAGCTGGACGAGCGTCAACTGGTCGAAGTAACGAACGCGCTTGCCAAAGGTGCCGAAGCCAACGGCTACCTGACGGATGTGTGGACGTTGCCGCGGGTGGCTGAAGTGATCGAGCACGTCACAGGCGTGTCCTACCACCCGGGTCATGTCTGGTACATCTTGCGCGACCAGTTGGACTGGACCTGGCAGCGGCCAGCGCGGCGAGCGATCGAACGCAACGACGCGGCTATCGAACAGTGGGTCAAAAAGCGCTGGCCGCAGTTGAAAAAAGGGCCAGGCGCCAGAACGCACTGATCCTGTTTGAGGATGAGTCAGGCGTGTCGCTGCTGCCTTCGGTACGCGCCACCTGGGCACCCAGAGGCCAGACACCTGTGCTGCGGCACCACTTCGCATGGAAGCGGCTGTCGATCGCCGGCGTGCTGGCGTACGAACCCAATGGCAGCGATGCACATCTCGTCTTCCAACTGCGTCCTGGCGCCTACAACGATGAGACATTGATCGACTTTCTTGGCGAAGTACATCAACACGAGGGACAACGCTCGATCCTGCTGATCTGGGATGGACTCCCTTCGCACCGCAGCCGACGCATGCTGGACTGGGTCGCCGAGCAGCGCGATTGGTTGAGCATTGAGCGTCTACCTGGCTATGCTCCGGACCTCAATCCCATTGAGCAGGTGTGGGGCAACGTGAAGTCTGAGGAGTTGGCAAACCTCTGCGCCGACACCATTGGCGAGGTATCGGAAGCCGCCAAAGACGGCCTGCACCGCATCAGCAGCGACGCACCACTCTGCTTCGCCTTCCTCCGTCACAGCGGACTACGTCTATGATCCTCCACAGCCGGCCATTGCGCGAGAGTCTTTTAAGTGCACCGTCTCGTAAGTCTCGGGTCCTATGTTTGCGCGTGTCATCCTGAGCCTGCGAAGGATCCGTAGCTCGTACGAAGTTACGGATCCTTCCTTCGTCAGGATGACATTGCCCTTTGGTAGGGGTCGAAGCTTATGGGATGCACCATTTAGGAGGATGCCATGTGCAACGTGTTGCCGACCGAGGCGCCTGCGGAGCCGCACGGACCATTTCCGGGTACACCCGCGCAGCGGTCCCATCTTGCGGGCCGTCACTTCAGGACGTAGGATTCCGAGACCCGCGTCTCCAGCGCCATAGCGTGCAATTCCACGATCCTCAGTAACCACGCTTTGATAGAAAGATTTTGTCACTCCACACGCTGCGAGCGCGGCAGCGTGATGCACTTTGCCGGCGCACGTTCGGCCCTCGGCATTCTGA
>JBAUOG010000472.1:0-1975 GCA_049579625.1 Bryobacteraceae bacterium | reverse complement strand
CAAGTGGGACGCCCTGAGAGAGTCTCAGAGCGAAGTGAAGCTGACATGCGCCTCCAAGCCGAGAAAGGCGCCATAGCGCTCGGCTGCACCGATGACCTGATCTCTCTGCGAGTTAGTAATCAGCGAGAAGGTGTTCGCCTCAATGGTCACGCCGGCCTTTCCAACTGAGCGCTTCCAAGTCCCGGCGATCCTGCCGTCTAGTAGGATTGTGTAGTTCAAGAGGACGCTGCCACGGGCAGCTAAAGACTTGGCGCCGGGAGGACCTGCGATGGCCTGCCGGTCTGCGTAGGCTACAACATACTCGTCATAGTTAGGCAACAGATACGCCGTTCGAGCGCTGTTCTGTACAGTCGGAATCACGGTCGACATCCAATACGTTCGTCCGCCGAAGTCGTCAGAGAGCAGCTTGGACGTGACCGCATCGAGGCCCGTCCGTGCGTCTTTCACAGTCAGGCCTGACCACCAGACGAAGTCAGCGAGCGTGGCGGGGCCGTGGCTCGTGAAGTAGCGAAGGACGAGCTCGGCAAGCGCCTCGGTTCGAGATCGTAGCTTGGCGTGTGGCGCCCGCTCGTCGAGGAGCGCATACGTGAACTGCTTCCCGCGGCGAGCGCCGCTGCACACGACGGCATCCAGCTCCGCTCGAGCCATGATGTGCCCCATCCTCTGGCCGTGGTTCGATGCCTCGGGCTTAACGAGGCCCGCACGCTGCAACGCGGAGGCGAGTTCCTGGCGTGTCAGTTCGCGACCACCTTCGAGCGCTTTCCGCATGAGCTTGTGACTCCGCGCGAAGAACGCTGTGTCCAATTCATGCTGGCGCTGGTAGTAGGCCATGGCCGCGTTGACTCGGGGAGCGGTCAACGCCAGCATCCACCGGATATCCGAGGGCGACACGAAGTGCCAGGTAGGGCGCATGACGTGGGTGCGAAGAATGGCGCCCTCGGCGAAAGCCTGATCGAGCTCAGCATCAGTCGAAGCCGGCAGGCGTTGACCGACGGCCCACTTCGCGCCTGCATAATCCTGGGCCTGGACCGCGCCGAGCCACGAAACCAAGTCGGCCGCGCGGTTGAACCGCTTTTGGGCGAGCTGCTGGTTGGCGAGCCGGTAACCGATGAGATTCACGGTCGCCCCGTTCTACGCTCTGCCGGGCCCCTTGGTTTGTAAGAAGCCGAGAAATTCTTTGGGATTGCGGGTGAGCTGTGGGAAGGTGGCGATGACGTTCTGATCGGGATCGACCACGGCGTAGAACGGGATCGAGGCGGTACCGAACTTGGTATCTTCGAGCTTCTGATTCTTATCCGATTCCGGGTCGGTGCCGTCGGTGTAGAGATCGACGATAATCAGGTCCTTGAGCGCGGCTTGAATCTCAGGGCGCGGGAAGATGTTGGCTTTCATCCAATGACAGTTGGTGCAAGCGTAACCCGTGAAGTTGATCAGCACCAGCTTGTTTTCAGCGCGGGCTTTGGTGAGGGCGCCATCCAGATCGTTCTTGAAGTCGGTGGTGGTCGCTGCAACCGCTGTTGAGCCGCCGAACAAGCTGCCCGAGCCTTCGGGGATGTAGGCGTCGAGCTCACCCAGGCGTGCCCCGAACAGGCCGGGGATGAGGCTGACCGAGAAGATCAAGAGAACAGCCGCGACCAGGGCGCGCGCCACACCGACTGGCTCCTCCTTGGTCATGCCTTCCATGCGGAGCAGGCCGAGCAGGTAAAGACCGGGCAATGCGAAGAGGATGATCCAGCCTGCGAGGAAGCGTTCGCGGGTGAGGAAGTGCCATTGAAGGACTTGGTCGACGTTGCTCAGATACTTCAGCATCGCGGCCAGGACGATGAACCCGAGGACGACCTTGACGCGGGACATCCAGCCACCACTGCGCGGCAGCTTCTTCAGGTACGAGGGGAAGAGAGCCAGTAGGAAGAAGGGCGCGGAGAGGCCGGTGGCGAAAGACGCCATCCCCAGAATAGGCTGCAAACCCTTGGAC
>JBAUOG010000471.1:0-3988 GCA_049579625.1 Bryobacteraceae bacterium | reverse complement strand
GCTCAAAGGTGGAAGGCAGCGCCTGGAAGGTGAACCACCTGCGCTTCGGCGCCATCGCTATCTTCTGTTACGTCGGGGCTGAGGTCGCCATCGGCAGCATCATGATCAATTTCCTGGGCCAGCCGTCGATGGGCGGCATGAGCCACGAACACGCCGCCCACTATGTCTCCTATTACTGGGGCAGCGCGATGATCGGACGTTTCATCGGGTTCGTCGCCATGCAAAAGATCAGGGCCGAAAAAGGACTGGCGTTTGTGGCCATTATGGGCTTGCTGTTCGTCGGAACGGGCATCATCGCGCATGGCCAGCTAGCCGTCTGGGCCATCGTGTGCTGCGGGCTCTTCAATTCGATCATGTGGCCGTGCATCTTCCCGCTCTCGGTGAGAAACCTCGGGCCTCTCACCAGCCAGGGTTCGGGAATTCTTGTCACCATGGTGGTGGGCGGCGCTGTCATTCCGGAGATTCAGGCCTACCTGGCCGACGTGTTCGGCTACCAACCCAGCTTCATCGTGGTCTTACTCTGTTACGCCTACATCCTCTTCTTCGCCGTCAAAGGATATAAGGCTCCGTCCCTGGTTTTGATTGCCATTAAAGATCCATAAACGGCCATTCGGCCTACAATAGCCAGAAGTCGGTTTTCACGCCGGCGCCCGAGCCCATGGAAACGCCAGATATGACTTCGAGCCCGGCACCGGCTGAAACCGCTACCCTCTCCGGCAGCAAACCGCGCAAGGCCGCGCTCGCGTTTATCTTTGTCACTGTCGCCCTCGACATGCTGGCGCTGGGCATGATTGCGCCTGTACTGCCGCGCCTCATCACTCAATTTGAAGGTGGCAATACGGTCCGCGCGGCCGAGTTCATCGGCGTCTTCGGAACAGTCTGGGCGCTCATGCAGTTTGTGTTTTCACCGGTGCTCGGCTCGCTGTCCGACCGTTTCGGACGGCGCACGGTGATCCTGCTCTCGAATTTCGGAATGGGCTTGGATTACCTGGTGATGGCGGTTGCGCCCACGCTGGGCTGGTTGTTCGCCGGTCGGCTGATCTCCGGAGTGACCGCCGCCAGCATCCCCACCGCCATGGCGTACATCGCCGACGTGACGCCGCCCGAAAAGCGCTCGGCCGGCTTCGGCGTGCTGAGCGCCGCGTTTGGCCTCGGCTTCGTCTTGGGGCCCGCGCTTGGTGGCGTTCTGGGAAGCGTCAACCCCCGCCTGCCTTTCTGGGTGGCTGGCGCGTTCAGTCTCATTAATGCGATGTACGGGCTATTTGTCCTGCCCGAATCCCTACCTCCGGCTCATCGCAGCCCCTTCTCGTGGCGTCGTGCGAACCCGGTGGGCTCGCTGGTCTTGCTCCGGTCACACGGCGCTTTGTTCAGTCTCGCGATGGTTCTGTTCCTCGGCTACGTCGCACACCAGGTGCTGGCCGGCACTTACGTGCTGTATGCCGACTACCGGTACAACTGGAGCGATCGAACGGTCGGCTTATCGCTGGCCTTAGTCGGCATCTGTTCGGCGATTGTGGGAGCTGTCCTCGTCAAACCCTGCGTACGGAAGTTTGGTGACCGTCCGGTAATGCTCTGCGGCCTCTTATTGGGCAGTATCGGCTTCACGATGTTCGGCCTCGCCGAGACGGGCACCGGCTTCTGGCTCGCCATTCCGGTTTGGAATCTCTGGGGCTTGGCTGGCCCCACGGCGCAGAGCCTCATGAGTCGTCGGGTCTCGCCGTCGGAGCAGGGTCAGCTGCAAGGCGCTATTAATGGACTGCGTGGCGTTGCCGGCCTGATTGGGCCAGCCCTATTCGCCTATGTCTTTGCCGCCTCCATTCGCCCGGGCGTCGACTGGCACCTGCCGGGAGCGCCTTTCTATCTGGCGGCGCTCTTTCTATTCGCATCGCTTCTGTTGGCCCTGCGCGTGACCCGTCCGTGATGAGCCATTTGAAGGAACTGTGCCTCAAACCACGCGTACGATCGAATGAGTGCAACGATTCGCTTCGGCGGCATGATAGGGTAGTTCCCCGAAATCGCGTGTATAGACCGGCACGGGAATACTATCTGCCAAGGGCCGTTTGTCGATATCGGCCACGCCCGCGCAGCTCTCCGTTTCGGAGTAGGATGCCCGCGTCCGGCTCTACATATTAACGCGAAAGCCGGGAGGGCATCTTTGCCCACAAGGTGTGAACGGCATAAGTCATGTCGGTTTCGTTCCGAAATCTCAGCCGCATCATCCCCGCTTGGCTTCTTCCGGAAATGTGGCGCCGGCTGTTAGCCAGCCGGGCCGAGAGTCGTCTCGGCCTAAACGGGCCGTTTAAGTGCAGCTTCGTGACGGAACGACCTACGCAGCGTCCCTAGTGAAATACCATTACCCATATGTGGACTGACCTCCGCTTCACAATCCGATCTCTTCGCAAGGCGCCTGTCTTTGTCGCGGTCGCCGTTCTGTCGCTGGCGTTGGGCATCGGGGCTACCACCTCCATCTTTTCCCTGCTCTACCAGGTCCTGCTGCGCTCGCTGCCCGTCCAAGATCCCGAAGCCTTGGTCATCTTTCATTCGGATGGCCCCCGCCCCGGCCGTACACAGAGCGACAACAACGAGACGACCTTCTCGTACCCCATGTTCCGGGACCTCAGGTCGCGCGTAACTACATTCAGCGGCGTTATCGCGCGTGCTGGCTTCTCCGCCGGGTTTTCTTCGGGCCAACAAACGGAGCGCATACAGGCCGAACTCGTCAGCGGCAACTTCTTTGACACCCTCGGACTTCAGCCCGCCACAGGCCGGCTGCTGCATGCTTCTGATGAAGGCGAACCCGGCGAGAATCCGGTGGTCGTTTTGAGCTACGCCTTCTGGCAGGACCATTTCGGCGGCCGAGACATCGCCAACCAGAAGGTCTTGATCAACAACCATCCCATGGTCGTCGCCGGGGTAACGCCGGCTTACTTCCGAGGCATGATGTCCGGCCAGAGCCCCGATCTCTATTTGCCTCTTAACATGATGCCAACCCTCGACGCCGAGTCGGGTGAAGGGTTCAAGAAGCCGAATACATACTGGCTAACCATCTTCGCTCGTCTCAAGCCGGGACTCACGGCTCAGCGAGCGGCCGCGGTCTCCCAACCAGTCTTCCGGTCCATCCTCCAGGAAGAAGAGCCGTTGATGAAAATGCGAGGCAAAACCCGCGATCAGTTCCTTGCTAGGCTGTTGGAACTTCGACCGGCCGCTCAGGGTCTCAACATGCTCAGCAGGCAGTGGCAGAAACCACTCGTCGTACTGATGGCCATGGTCGGGCTGCTGCTTTTGATCGGCTGCGCGAACATTGCCAATCTGCTCATCGCCCGCGCCACCACGCGTCAGCGTGAAATCGCGATCCGGCTCGCGATCGGCGCCACCCGTGGTTCGCTCGTCCGTCAGCTTTTGACCGAAAGCCTCATCGTGGCTCTTGCCGGCGGACTACTCGGCTTGGCACTCTCAACGATCCTCACTGAGGGACTGCTGCGGCTGCTGCCGCCCGATGAAACCGGCGGTTGGCTCAAACCAACCATTGATAATCATGTGCTGTTGTTCAGCATCGCGGTCTCAACCGTGACAGGGCTACTCTGCGGCATCATCCCCGCGTGGCAGGCGACCCGGCCCGACTTGGCGCCCTCGTTGAAGGATCAAGCCACGTCATCCTCCGCCAGCCGTGCCCACGCCGCTTTCCGCAAGCTCCTCGTCGTGGCGCAGATTTCCTTGTCGCTGCTGTTATTAATCGGTGCTGGTCTGCTGGCCCGCAGCTTCGTGAATCTCGCCACTCACAGTCCTGGCTTCCGATCTGAAAACCTCTTGACCTTTTCGCTCGATCCGGTACTCAGCGGGTATACTCCTGACCGCGCTAACGGTTTCTATCGCCAGCTCACCGATCGCCTCCAGATGGCCCCCGGCATTCAGGCAGTGGCTTCCGCCATGTTCGCTCCGTTCGCGAACTCCGATGCGCGAACCAACGTCTCGGTGGAAGGTCATCCTT
>JBAUOG010000470.1:0-12017 GCA_049579625.1 Bryobacteraceae bacterium | reverse complement strand
GTAACCAGTTGCTGCACGATCCGGCTCCGGCCACCGCCAATCGCCAGTCGGATGGCGACTTCCTTACGCCTCGCCGCGCCCTTCGCCATCATCATGTTCGCTAGATTGAGCGATGCGATGAGCAGAACGATCGCCGCGAGCGACAACAGCAGAATGGCCGGCACACGCAAATTGTTGTCGTCCGTCGGGTTCGTCGAGATACTCATGCGCGATCGCGGGCGAACGACCAGGGTCTGGTCCTTGTTCTCCCCGGGATAAGCCCTCTCCATTTGCGAGCCCAACACCGCGAGCGCCGCGTCGGCGGCCTGCTGAGTCATGCCTGGTTTAAGGCGCCCCACCGCAATCAGCGTGTTGTTATCGCGCGCCGCTAGTGGCTTCACTTCTCCCTCGAAATCGTTCATCACCAGGCCGAAAGCGCCCAGTGGTACAAACAACTCCGGGCTGATGAGTGCGGTTGTGCCGGTGAATCCCTTCGGCGTAATGCCCACCACGGTAAACAGGTGGCCGTTTACGCGCACTTGCTTCCCTACCAGTTGTGGGTCTTCTCCCGTTTTCTTCCAGTAGGGATACGTCACGATGGCTGTCAGCTCCGCACCTGGTTTTTCCTCTTCGGCCAGAAAGGGTCGGCCCTGTTGAAGCCTGACGCCCAGCGTCGAAAAGTAGTTGGAGGAAATAATGCCGGCGAAAACCCGCCGCGTGTTGTCGCTTTCCTTTACGCCGACCATCGCCACGGTGTGCGCCATCAGGCTGGAAAACACCGGGTTGTTATCCCGGACGTCGACATAGTTCGGATAAGAAAAGGCCCGATAAGCGTCCGGGTGTTTCGTATCGCGGCTATAAAGGCCGATCAGCTCTTCAGCCTTAGTTATGGCTATGGGCTTCAGTAGGAACGCGTTGACCAGGCTGAAGACAGCGCTGTTAGTCCCGATTCCTAAAGCGAGCACCAGCACTGCGGTCGCCGTGAACCCGGGCTTGTTCAGCAACATCCGAGCCCCGTACCGTAGGTTCTGCCAAAGATGGTTCATCTGTCGGCCCCCCTTGCACTACGTCACTGATACGAGAGAACAAGCACTGGAGTTCCGGGAAATCCGCTGCGGATGAATGGCGGCGTTCCGCCTTCACAATCCCCTCGCCCGACTACCTTGACTCTACTCCTTATCTAGGGTCCTCGCCCGCTATAGAATAAGGACCATCGGCATCTCACCACATCAGATCTCGACCGCCCGACGTGCGCTTGCATGTCTGGTCGTCGTATGCGCCCTGCTGGTCTCGGTCACTTTGGCCTGCGGCATTCACGAGCACAGCGACACGCATTGCTGCGACTTGTGCCATTTCGGATTCCTGCCTTGGGTGCAAGCCGCGCCACCTCCCGATGCCCTGCCGCCCCTCGCCAGCGAGTGGCAGCCCCGTTTCAATCCCACCGATCGCATCGTTGAACATACCAGCGTTACCAGCCGCGGGCGCGCTCCGCCAGCCTGCTGATTTCGCGTCTTTTACCAAGCCGGTCTCAGTAGAAGTGGAGTGATCCATGAAGCATTGTCAGCTTCAGCCGATCGCGTCGGATTTCATCAGCGCGTCGGCTAAAGTCCCATTTGTAGAACGCCGGGTTCTCGAACCAAGTTGCACCACCGGCGCCCTCGCGCTGATCTTGTTAGCGGTGCTGGCAGGGTGTGGAACGTCTAAGGACTCTGTTGCCACCGTCTCCGCCGATTCCCCTCCGCCGCAAGCGGTCCTGTTTACGGTCCCCGCCGATCAGCTGGCGCGGCTAAAGGTTGTTCCCGCCGAGACCACCACCTGGATGATCACTGTCCGCACCACGGGTACTGTGGATTGGGACGCCGATCGCACCACTCAGGCCATCACCCAGGTCAGCGGCCCCATTTCGCGAATCCTGGTCGACACCGGCGCGATCGTCCAGAAGGGAGATCCGCTGCTATTCGTTTCGAGCCCCGACGTGGCGGCTGCCATCTCGACCTACAAGAAAGCTCGCAACCAGCAGGAATTCGCCCGCCGGACCATCGTCCGCACTCGCGAACTTCTCGACCACGGTGCGGCCGCCCAGAAAGACGTGGAAGCCGCGGAGGCCGCCTTCAATGACGCCTCCACCGACGTCCAGAACAGCCTTCAAACGCTCAAGATCTTCGAGATCACTAAACCAGAACTCGACGAAGCGGAGAAGCAAGGCACCCCCATCAGCACCGAACTGGCCGTGCGCTCGCCCATCGCCGGTGTCGTCGTCCAGAAGCTGATTTCGCCGGGAATGCTGATCCAGGCTGGCGCCACCACCTGTTTCATGGTCAGCGACGTCTCCACCGTTTGGGTGCAAGGCCACATTTTCGACCGCGACCTGCCCTCCGTGCGGCCCGGCGATCGCGTTGACCTCTCCAACGCCTCCATTCCCGATGTCTTTCATGGCGAGATCTCCTACGTGGGATCGATGTTGGATCCCACTACCCGCACCACGCCGGTGCGTATCGTCACGCCCAATCCTCATGGCCTGTTAAAGAAGGACACGTTCGTCGAGGCCGTTATCCACACTCGGACGCAAAAGAACATCCTTGTGGTGCCCGTGTCGGCCGTCCTGCGTACCACCGAAAACGAGCCGTTTGTTTACATCGAGGCCCAGGCTGGGAAGTTCGGCCAGCGTCTCATCACCATCGGCGCTCAGCAGAACGATCAGATCGAAGTCCTCAGTGGGCTAAAACCAGGGGAGCGGGTCGTGTCGGAAGGCAGTCTCTTCCTCCAGTTCGCGAACAGCAACCGATAGGCTCCCATCACATGATTGCCCGCCTCGTTTCTTTCGCCCTTGCCCAGCGCTTCCTCATCGTCATCGCTTCCGTGATGCTCATGGTCTGGGGTGCTATCTCTTTCCGCAATCTGCCCATCGACGCCTACCCTGACCTCTCGCCGCCGCACGTCGAAATCATCACACAGTGGCCCGGGCACGCCGCCGAAGAGGTGGAGCGGCTGGTCAGCATCCCTATTGAAATCGAGATGAACGGCATCCCGAGGCTGGATTCTTTGCGTTCCATTTCACTGTACGGCCTCTCCTCCGTTCAGATGAACTTCGAATACAACACCGATCCCTACTTCGTCCGCGAGCAAGCCTTTGAGCGGGTGGGCAATGCCACCATGCCCGCTGGCGTTACGCCCAGCCTGTCACCGCTCTACAGTCCCAGCGGCCTCATCTACCGCTACGTGTTGCAAAGCCCCGATCGAACGCCGCAGGAACTGAAGACCATCGAGGACTGGGTCCTTGAACGCAGCTATAAGGCTGTGCAGGGCGTGGCCGACGATTCGGGCTTCGGGGGCACCACCATGCAATACCAGGTGCTGCTCGACCCCAACAAGCTCTTCGCCTACGGCGTCACGGTTCCGCAGGTGCTGCAGCAACTCGGCGCCAACAATGCCAACGCCGGCGGCGGCTTCTATTCGCAGGGCGGAGAGTTCTATTACGTCCGCGGCCTGGGCCTTGTCAAAGACACGGCTGACATCGGTAACGTCGTTCTAACGGTCCACAACGGCATTCCCGTTTACGTCCGCGACGTTGCGCAGGTGCAGGTCGGCCACGCTGTTCGCCTCGGGCAGTTCGGCTACATGCATCAGGACGAGGCCGTCGAAGGCGTCATTTTGATGCGCGTCGGCGAACAGGCGCAAGTTGTTCTCGACCGCCTCGAGAAAGTCACAGACAATCTCAATAATCATGTGCTTCCACCTGACATTAAGGTGGTCCCGTACTACGATCGCCACGACTTGATTGAAGAGACAACCCGAACAGTCGAGAAAAACCTATTCCGGGGCATGATCCTGGTGTTGATCATTCTTGGCCTGATGCTCTTCAACTTCCGCACCGCCCTCATCGTCGCCGTCACCATTCCTTTCGCGCTCCTGTTCGCGTTCATCTGCCTCGACTGGCGGCATATCCCAGCGAACCTGCTTTCCATCGGCGCCATCGATTTCGGCATCATCGTCGACGGCGCGGTCGTGATGGTCGAGAACATCTTCCGCGAGATCGCCGAACGCGATGGCCAGAGGTTCGATCTTATCCATGTCATCCGCGATGCCGCCCACGACGTGGAGCGGCCCATCTTCTACGCCGTTGCCGTGATCATTGCGGGGTACATTCCAATTTACGTTCTGTCGGGGCCTTCAGGACGCCTGTTCCAGCCGATGGCCGACACCATGACCTTTGCGCTGCTTGGCTCTCTGCTCTGTGCCCTCACGCTGCTGCCGGTGCTGTGCGCCTACTTCCTGCGCAAGCACGTTCACGAGCCCAAAGCGCGTGTTTTTGAATGGATCAAGTCGGTTTACGGCAGATTGCTCGGTGTTTGCCTGCGCTTCCGCGCCGTCACGATTGTCATCTGTCTGGCGATCTTCGCCGCTTCGCTTCTCCTGATCCCTTTAATCGGCGGCGAGTTCATGCCGCACCTCGACGAAGGAGCGCTATGGGTTCGGGCCACCACGCCGTATACCATCTCCTTTGAAGAGGCCTCCAAGCTTTCGCCGCAGATCCGCGACATTCTCCTCAGCTTCCCGCAGGTCACCACCGTTGCAAACGAGCTGGGCCGTCCCGACGACGGAACGGATTCCACCGGCTTCTTCAACAACGAGTTCTATGTCGCGTTGAAACCCTATAGCGATGGCGCCTGGCAGGGGTCCATCCGCACCAAGGCGGAGCTAAGTCAAGCCATCCAGAAGAAGCTCGCGTCGTTCCCCGGCATCATCTTCAACTACACCCAGCCCGCCGAAGATGCCGTCGACGAAGCCGAGACCGGCTTGAAGAGCTCGCTCGCCGTCAAGATCTTCGGCACCGACTTGGTGACTCTCGAAGACCGGGCAAGAAAAGTCCGGGACGTTATCTCCAGAGTCCCCGGCATCACCGGTATTACCCTCGTGCGCGAACTCGGTCAGCCTAGCCTCATCATTGAGCCGGACCGCGCTACGATCGCCCGCTACGGATTGAACGTAAGCGACGTCAACACGCTGGTCTCCACCGCCATCGGTGGCACGCCGGCTACCCAGGTCATTCAAGGTGAGCGTCAGTTCGATCTTCAGGTCCGCATGCAGGAACCCTTCCGCAAGGACATGAACGCCATCAAGAATCTGCTTATTGCCACGCCCGACGGCCAGTTTCTCCCACTGAGCCAATTCGCGAATATCCGCACGGAGAGCGGAGCCTCCTTCATTTATCGTGAGTCGAACTCCCGCTACATCGGCATCCAGTTCAGCGTCGACGGCCGCGACCTGGCCAGTGCTGTCGGCGAAGCAAGAACGAAGGTCGACCAGGCAGTCAAACTCCCCATTGGTTACCACTTCGATTGGGGCGGCGAGTACAAGGACTATCTCGCGTCGCTTGGCCAGATGAAGCTCATCCTCCCCTTGACCGTTCTGCTGATCCTGTTCATACTGTTCGCGCTCTACGGCAACTTGAAGTTCCCAGTCATCATTCTGTTCAGCGTTCTGGTGACCGAGCCCGTGGGTGGCCTGTTGGCCCTGCGCCTCACCGGAACCAACTTCAGCGTCTCTTCCATGCTCGGCTTTGCCGCCTTGATGGGCGTCGCCGTGCAAACCAGCGTGATCCTCTACTCCTTCATTAACAAGCTGCGGCTCGAAGGCAAAGACATCGCCACCGCCACCTTGGAAGCATCGCTGTTGCGCCTGCGGCCTATCGTCATGACCGCCCTGGTGGCGTGCCTCGGCATGCTTCCGGCCGCCATGTCGACCGGTATTGGCTCCGACTCCCAAAAGCCCTTCGCCATCGTCATCGTCGGCGGTCTGGTATCACGCCTCCTGTTGTCGGTGTTCCTGTCTCCCGTCCTCTACTCCGTCGTCGCAAAGGAAGGCGACACCCTGAAGGTCTAGCTGACCGATGTGGTGTGGTTGCCCACAGCCGCGTCGCTCTCCGCCTCGGAGCAGGAAGCCCACTTCCGGCTCTCCCAAAGTTCGACTCAGCCGCTAGCTGGTTGTTCTCACAGAAGCTTTCCTGCAACTCGCGCTCCACCCAATGTCTGCGGTCTCAGCTCGGGACGGTTGACAGCCCAAACTTCCGTAAAGCCTACCGAGCCGCGACGGTTACGGGGAGCGGACGGTCACGACTTACGAATGCCGAGGGTCCACGCGTTTTGGTTCGCGCGCCAGCCAACTCAATCCTCGAACATCTGGACCGAAGTGGACCTTACGGCGTTGGCACCACGGTCAGCACATCCTTGGCTGCGACTTTTTCAAACTGCATCGGGAAGCTGGTGCCCACGTAGTACGCATCCCACTGATCTTTGTAGTGGGAAGACGTGACGAATCCGGACTCGCCTGAGGTCAGGTTCTGCACCGATTTGTCGATGTTCCCCCAATCGACCACCATCCGCATGGAGGGGCCAAAGTTGAGGCCGGTCTGCTTCACCGTGGTAGACGCTCCGCTCATCGCGACCGGGCCGATGTTGAAGAAACGATCGACCAGCGGGAACTGATTCCCCACCGGGTTCACGATCTTCCAGGTCTGGGCCTTGCCCCACTGCCAGGATGTTACGGGGCTTCCCTGTCGCTTTCGGCCCTCTTCGATCGCCGCCTTCAGGCGGTCGAGCAACCAGGCGTCCCAATCATCCTTCGGTACCCAGCCGGCAGGGCGAGTGCGCAGCAATGTCTCCAAAACCTGCGGGCGTGGGTTCCGCGTCACCTTCACTTTCGGCGCCAAACCTGTCACTAGCGAGTGGCCCATTTCGTAGTTCAGCAGTTCCGTGATGAAGGGAGACGCTTGGTCCTTGTCCATCTGGCCGTTCCATCCCTGCAAGACGTTGGCAGCCTCCTTCACAACGGCGTCTGAGTTTGCCTTGCGCTGCGCGGCACTAACCACTTGCCCGGCGAGGAAGTGGTGGTAGGCCGAATAGACGTCCTTCTGAATCGACAACATATCGTCGACGGATAGTTTCGGCTTCGCCCGCAGCCGATCCAGAATCTGATCGATCCGGTAGCGGTCGGCAAACCCGCCGCTGAGTCCAAACTTAGTGTCGGCGGGGAACGGATTCTGGTTCGCCGTTGCAATAATGCCCGGTGCTGGATTGGCGAAGGAGGGCAACTGGTTGAAGGCCACGTAACCGCTCCATTCTTGCGTGCCTGACGCTCCATCCAGGGGAACATCGCCCGTAAAACCATTTCGGATCGGCGTGCCGCCGCTGGCTTGGTAACCGATGTTCCCGAGGCGATCGGCGTACACAAAGTTCTGCGCGGGTCCCCAGAATTTGGAGACTGCGTTGCGGAACTCATCCCAGTTGTGGGCGTTGTCGATGTCGAGAAATGGAAAACCGTAACCCTCGGCCGCGGTCCACTTCACCGAATAGCTGACGCCATCCTCGTTGAACATCACCGGCCCATGCTTTGTAACCCACAGATCCATTGGCACGGGAGCGCTGCCGTACACACCGATCATCTGGTGGTCGAGCCGCGCCTGCTGCTGTTCGCCGTTGAACATGTACCGGCCGGTTCTCAGGTCAATCTGCTCGGCGTACACGTCCATGTAGTCGCCCTCCAGGTTTGTAACCCCCCAGGCGATGTCCTGGTTGTGTCCGATAATCACTCCCGGAATTCCCGGGATGGACGCGCCGGAGACGTCGAGGCCGCCGCCCTTCAGCTGGATCATGTACCAAATGGAGGGTATCCGGATGGCCAGGTGCGGATCATTCGCCAGGATGGGCTTACCGCTGGTAGTGTGTACGCCGGAGACCGCCCAGGCGTTCGAACCGGGACTCAGTGCTTCCCCTGCCACACGTGGAAACAGCGTCTCGACTCGGTCGCGCTGCGCAGCCTTCAGTAGTCTTCCCTTGGCCAAGTCGGCCTCCGCTGTATTGGTCAGGTCCCGGTACATCATCAGCCCGACCAGTAGCGAGTCCACCGGCGTCCAAAGCCGCGGCGAATAGGAGTGGCCTGGGATGGAGTACTCGAAGGGATAATCGCCGCGGTGGCCTTCGATGAAGAAATTGACTCCCCGCGCAAACTGAATAAACGCCTCCCGATCCGGCGGGGTCAACCGGGTAAACTGGGCCTCAGCGATAGGAACCATGCGGAGGCGCCGTGACTGCTGGTCGCTCTCCAGAGCACCGGGCCCCGCGATCTCCGCGAGCTCACCGGCCGCGAATCGTCGCAGGATGTCCATCTGCCACAACCGATCCTGGGCCGTAACGTACCCCTGGAGGAACATCAAGTCCCCCTTTTCACGCGTTTCGATATGGGGCACGCCGAGACGGTCGCGGGACACCGTGGCGTTCCATTTCACCGGCGCGCTCAGAGTGCCCGACACCTTGGGCAGCGGCCGGTAGGCGAACCAGTAAATCAAAAGCAGAACGAGCAGTGCGAGAACCGCTATGCTCACATTGATGAGGCGCAACAGGCGCGTGGACACCACCCGATTGTACTCTGAGCCCCCGAACCCGCCAGCCGAAGGGCGGCAACCGCGGAGCGTTCCGAGGACTTCCGAATAGCCATGGGCTTTCGATTCCTTGTTCTGCTGCTCATTCTGGCCATGAACGGCTTCTTTGCGGCCGCCGAAGTATCGCTGGTCTCTGTGCGCCAGTCGCGGTTGCGGGAACTGGCCGAGCGAGGCCAGGCGGGCGCCCAGATCGCTTTGAATCTATTGGCCAATCCCGGCCGCTTGCTGTCAGTGACACAGGTGGGCGTCACGCTCGCCAGCCTGGGATTGGGCTGGGCGGGGGAAGACACCGTTTACCAGTTGCTCGATCAGCTCTTCGGTCCGCTTGCGGCTCATGTTTCGCCGCTGCTACGGCACGGGATCGCGTTTGCTCTGGCCTTCCTGTTCATCAGTTACTGCCACGTGATCGTCGGCGAGGTGGTTCCCAAGAATCTCGCCATCGACAAAGCCGACCGGGTGGCGCTGCTGGCCGCGCCGGCACTGGCCGTCTTCTATCGAATCTCAGCGCCCTTTGTGATTGTCGTCGAACGTTCCTCGGCGCTGATCCTCAAGATTCTAGGGCTCCGGGCCGGCCATGCACGGGGCGGCCATTCGCCGGAAGAGTTGAAATACATCATCGAATCGAGCCGTAGCGAGGGGCATCTGGACAAGTTCGCCCAGGATGCCATTGAGCACCTCATCGAACTCGCCGACCATTCCGCGCGCGAGATCATGACGCCCCGCCACAACATTGTGTCCATCGCCGTCGATTCGGATTTGGATCACATCCTGAGCGTCATGGCCGAGAACAAATACACCCGTGTGCCGGTGTATGAAGAGCGCCCCGAACAGATCATCGGCATCGTGCACTACAAGGACCTGATGAAGGTTTGGGAGGAGCGTCGGTACGCCCATGAAGCGCGCGGACCGCGGCCCTTCCGGCTGCGCCGGTTCCTGCGCAAGCCCCTGGTTCTGCCGGAAACCAAGCCCCTCAACCAGTTGATTGATGAGTTCCGGAATAGCCACACGCACATGGCGTTAGTGGTGGATGAGTTCGGAACAATCGTCGGCCTGGTCACCCTCGAAGACGTGCTGGAGCAGGTGTTTGGCGACATCGGCGATGAACACGACGTGCAGCGGCCCGTGGTGTCGGGAGAGGACAAGCTGCTGCAGTTGGATGGGACGACAACTATTCGCGACCTGGAAAATCGCTACGGCATCTTCCTGCCAAACGAAGCCGGTTTTGAAACACTAGCGGGCTTTCTTTTGTTCCAGTTCGGCTACATACCGAAAGTAAAAGATTCGGTGGAATTCGGTGGCCGGCGATTTACCATCACCGCCATGGACAAGAACCGGATTGCTACCGTTCTGATTGAGAAGTTGGACCCGAAAGCCGTCCCCGATCCTATGAATGAGGGATAGATCTAAAGCAGGGGATGAGGGCCCAGCCGCTCACTGCAAGAGCATGCGGACCGCCAGGATCAGTAGGAAAACGGCATACACTTTCTTAGCTGGACCCGAGGGTATTGACAGCATAATACGCGAGCCGAAGTACGCGCCGATGAACAGGCCACCCGCGATGATGGCCGCTGCTTTCACGTTGATGTGTCCGGCCCGGTAGTACTCTGCTGCGCCCAGCAAGCCGACGGGTGGAATGAGCGCCGCCAGGCTGGTGCCAGTGGCATCCCTGATGTCCATGGAAGTTACCAGCAGCAGCGCCGGCACAATCACGATGCCACCACCGATACCGAACATTCCAGAGCAGACCCCTGCCGCGAGACCAATCAAGATGAACGTCACATAATTAGGCATACAGGCCCAAGTTTAGAGGATTTAGCGTCCAGAGCGCACCAAGTCTATTCGACTCCGAGGCGTCAACTCTTGCGCTCTCCGCCGCCGGTTCGCTAACTTGGTGGCTGAAGGAATGGCCGAGTGGTTCAAGGCGGCGGTCTTGAAAACCGAAGTGTGCAACCTTCCAACACGTGAATACGCCTGAGTTACCGTTCGTATGGGCTGCGTCTAAACTTAGAGCAGCAGAGGACGCCGTGGCCATAACCCTAGAACTCAAACCCGAAGTCGAAGCCAAACTGATGGCGCAAGCCCAGGCCGCTGGCCTTTCGTTGGCTCAATTCCTGAGCCGGGAACTGGAGGCGATCGCCCCGGCCGCGCCCGCTCAAGTGCCCGCCACGCTCCCTGACGGCTCGGACCAATGGGAGAAGGAACTCGACGAATGGCTCGACAGCTTCCCTCAGCATCCGGCTCTGCATGAGGAAGGGTTCAAACGTGAGAACTGGTATCCCGACCGGTGGTGACGTCGGTGAGGATGAGGATTCTAGTCGATACCAATATTCTCCTCCGAGCAATTCAGCACCGGAACCCGCTATGCGCAGTTGCGAGGAAGGCGCTGAAGGCTTTGCACCGGCAGAACTGCCAGCTTTGCCTTACGCCTCAGAACGTGAGGGAATTCTGGAATGTCTGCACTCGCCCGACCGACCACAACGGACTCGGAATCAGTGTCCCCGGCACTGAACGCCACGCACGCTTTCTCGAACGATACTTCACCGTCTTGCCGGACTCCGCGCTCACGTACAGCACGTGGCGGCAACTCGCGGCCGCGCACAACGTCCTCGGAGTTAAGGTGCACGATGCATGGCTTGTCGCAGCTATGAAAGCACACGGCGTCAAACGGATTCTTACGTTTAACGCCAGCGACTTCGCACGCTACGACGGAATCGAGTGTGTTGATCCGCAGACGCTCTGATTCCTCGCGGCGTGCTCGCTGGCCTCGCGGAACCGTTATGACGGAGCATCGGGCAACTCAGTCTCCATGGTCCTCACTTCCGCCCAGAATGCTCCGATCCGCGATCTACGCCAAGCGAGTGTGTATTTGGCGCTCTTGGTTTAACTTCAATGCGATCGTGAAACACCTAAGCGGCCGACTGGTGACGAAAGTAATGACACAATGCTGGGAGGCCAAAAAGCCAAAAGCGGCACAGGGGCACCCCTCGTAACATCAAGGAATCAGGTAAGATATAGAGCGGAGGAATGGCCGAGTGGTTTAAGGCGGCGGTCTTGAAAACCGTTGAACCTTTACGGGTTCCGGGGGTTCGAATCCCTCTTCCTCCGCCATTTGTTTTTGCGCTTCCAGGCCATGCGGGGCGGCTTCTTAGGGTTTCCCGGCTCGATCGACGTTTGCCATGACTTTTCGACAGCGCGCAATCGGGTAGCGTTTTTTCTAGAACACTTACCATAGCCCGACACTAAGAATCTGCCAGTCTCACTTGTTGGCTCGGTCCGGTGGATTGATTAACTGGCAGTCCTCCACGAGTCTCTCTGCAGCTGTCTGGAAGCGACAGCGCAAACTGATTGATTTCTACGTCTGCACCGTTGTGCCAAATTGGAGACTTAAGGTCCTAACCTCATGTATGGGAAATGTATGGGAAGACTGTTCAGGCAGAGAAACCCGTTTAAGGCGGCAAACGGAAGTTCTCCGCTTTGCTAGGCACTGCTCACCATCGAGTGTGGTTTACTGAATTTGGTGTGAACAGGAAGTTTCTCAAAGACGTCATCGCGACTCGAGTCGCGACTAACAAAGGCCGGGTCCCGATTAGCGCCGGCTGCA
>JBAUOG010000469.1:0-23378 GCA_049579625.1 Bryobacteraceae bacterium | reverse complement strand
CGCCAAGGAATCGATGATGGTGAAAGACGCCCAACTGGACGACCTCCTTCGCGAGCAGAAGAGCATTCTGTCGCACCGCGTGCACAGCTTCATGGCGGTGCCTCTGCAAACCGGCGAGCGGGTGATCGGCTTGATCTACCTCGACAGCGGCGACTTTATCAGCCCGTTTGCCAAAGAAGATCTGGATCTGCTTACCGTGATGGCCAACATTGCGGCAATCCGCATCGAACACGCCCGCCTGGTTTTGATTGAGCAGGCGGAAAAGGTGATGGAAGTGGAGCTCGCACAGGCCAGCGAGATCCAGCGCAGCCTGCTCCCGCTCGAGACGCCGAGTGTTCCCGGTTATGAACTGGCCGGCTTCAATCTGGCCTGCCGCACAGTTGGTGGCGACTACTACGATTTCATCCCCTATTCGGACGGACGGTTGGCTGTCTTGGTGGGCGACGTCTCGGGGAAGGGGCTGGCCGCTTCGCTCATGATGTCGAGCCTCCAGGCTCGCGTTCAAATGCTTTCCGAGACCAATCCGGAACCGGCGCCAGCTGTGGCGATCCTCAATCGGAGCCTCTCTGCGCGCTGCCCGCTCGGGAAGTTCATCACCTTCTTCTATGCCGTACTCGATCCGGCAACCGGAAGGATCTCCTACGCCAATGCCGGTCATAACTATCCGCACATGATCTGCGCGGACGGGACGTCGCACTTTCTGCTCGGCGGTGGTATGGTGCTGGGGATCGTCGGAAGCTCACAGTACGAAGCCTATGAGGCGGAGCTGAAAGTGGGCGACACCCTGGTTCTGTTCAGCGACGGCGTCACCGAAGCCCGGAGCCCCGATAGTAAAGAAGAGTTCGGAGACGAGCGGCTGGCGCAATTCCTGTTGGAGCGGCGGCAGGTCCTTACGGCCGACGTCATCTCCCAGCTTGTCGACTATCTTCGGGAGTGGTCAGGCCAGTTTGGGTTTGCCGACGACTTCACGATGCTGCTGATCCGCCGTCTGCAATGAGTTTTGCTGATTCCTTGTCGGGTGGAATCCAACCCCGCCGGGCTTCCAGCGATTTCACGACATCAAAGCTGTAGTATTCCTCGTGCAGCCGCGATCGGGTGCCAAACGCCTCCACCGCCGCCAGGGAACGTTCCGCGGCAGTCAGTCCCGGTGGCAGGGTTGTCACGAACTCCGCCAGCCGCTCCACCCAGAACCGCGTTAGTGTTTCGTGATAACCGCTGGTGTCTGTGTTTTGTCCGCCCTGGGATTCGTTGTAAGGGGGAATCGCCTGCCGCAAATGAGCCAAGGCGGCTTCCGGTCCAAGTTCGCAGATGTACATGGCACCCACGGCGATGTGCGCTGCGTGGTTGAACTCGGTTCCTGGCAGCGCTCGGCTGTCAAAACCGCCACGTAACCGGTGAATGTCTTCCAGGGTCAGGGGCATTCCTTCCATTGTAGAAATCCCGTTAGTCGGTCTCAGGACTTCTCCATTGACTTTTCGGCGGCGGAAAGGCAGAATATATCCAGGCGAACAAATGGCGAATCTCGCTTTAGCGACCCTGCAGAATAGCCCTCTCTCCCGGGGCTCTCTCACGGGACGCCCGATCCAACCGATTCGTGCCTCGGCGCTTTGCGAGTTCAAAGCACAGCCGAAATGGCAACCCTTGTTCGTCCCCGCTCTCCCGGTGCTTCCCGACGGTGTTCCGCGCGGCAGCATTGTCGAAATCCTTGGCCGGCGGTCTGCCGGAAGGACATCGGCACTTTTGCACATGCTGGCGCAGGCCACCCGGCGGGGCGAGGTCTGCGCCCTGGTCGACGCCAACGATAACTTTCACCCTACGTCCGCAGCGGAAGCCGGGGTCCGGTTAGATCGCTTGGTTTGGGTTCGTTGCCATGGCGACCCGGAGCATGCCATGCGTTCGGCCGACCTGCTGCTCCATGCCGGCGGCTTCGGTGTCGTCGCCCTCGACCTGTGCGAAACCGGTGTCCGTATCCTCAACCGCATTCCTCTTTCCTACTGGTTCCGCTTCCAAAGGGCGATTGAAAGCACGCCCACAATTCTTCTAGTGAGCGCTCGTTCTTCACAAGCAAGATCCTGTTCTATCAACGCATTGGAACTGGAATTAAAAGCTTCACATTGGTCAGGTCGCGCACCCTTTCGCCTGCTCCAAGGCTTTGAAACGTTGGTCCGTCCCCAACGCCCAGCCCACCGGACCGCCCAGAAACTGGTCACTCGGATTTGGGAGTGGGGGCAAGCGCCGCGTGAGCACATGGCCGAACCCGCTGGCAGTTGTGCACAAGTTCCCGAGAAGACCGTGGCATAGGCGGTAAGCATGTACGCCTGTCTGCATGTCCCGGCTGCCGCGAGTCAGTCCGCAACGCTCGCAGCTGATCTTCAGCAGCTGGCTCTGCAGTTTTCTCCATTAGTTGAAATGACTTCTGTCAATACTGTAATGTTTTGCATTACACCGCTCCGGCGCTTGATCGGATCGCCGCACCAGATCGCTTCCGAAATCTGCCGCTATGGCTATGAGCGGAATCTGCGCGCCAACCTGGCGATTGCCTGCAACCCCGACGCCGCTGCCCTACTTGCCTGCCATTACTCCGGCGTCACATTGGTAACGCCCGGTGAAGAACATTTCCATATTGCTCCCATACCGCTGGTGAAGTTGTTCAGCCACGACCTTCCCGTGGATCCATCGTTATTGGATGTCTTGCGCCGTTGGGGCTTGAAGACCTGTGAGGATCTCGCCGCACTGCCCGAAAAGGGAATCGCCGAACGTCTCGGCGCAGCGGGTGTCTACCTCCGCAATCTGGCGACGGGGCGAATCAACCGGCCGCTGCGTGTTCCGTCGGAAGGAACCAGCTATGAGAAACGCATCGAGCCTGAATATCCCATCACCCTGCTTGAACCACTCCTGTTCTTGTTTGGCAGCGCTCTCACTGAACTCTGCGGGCGGCTGCGTTCCCAATCCCAATCGGCACGTTTACTTCAGGTAAAACTTGAACTGAGCCAGCCTGCGCAGTCAGAAGAATCCGCTTCCTCGGCTCTCGCGCCCGGGGTTTCCAGTACCTATGAGTGCGCGCTTGAGTTTCCTGTTCCTGTTGACCAAGGTTCCGTTATGCTCAAGCTCCTCCAACTCCATCTCGAGCGGCACCCTCCGGCAGGAGCCATTACAGCTTTTACGCTGCGTCTCGATCCAGTCGAACCGCAGCGCCTCCAGGGCGGCTTGTTTTTGCCCGCCACGCCTCAGGCCGACAAACTTCATGTCACGCTGAAGCGCATTGAAGGCATGGTAGGGGAAGGGAATGTAGGGGTTCCCGAATTGCTCAATACCCACCGTCCGGATGCCTTCCGAATCTCCATGCACTTTGGTGATCTAAATCCAACCAGGAACGGCAGTTCGGAATTGCCATCTCCGGCTACACTGCGGCTGGCGCTACGCCTGTTCCGTCCGGCGCTGCACGCTCGGGTGCGGCTGGCCGACCTTGCCCCCAAGCAGGTGGTCGCGCCCGGCGTGCAGGGAGCCGTGGTCGAATCAGCCGGTCCGTGGAAAACCTCCGGCGATTGGTGGACCCTCACTCCCTGGGTCCGTGAAGAGTGGGATGTCGCTCTGGACGATGGCGCGCTCTACCGCATCTACTGCGAACTGCAGACCAAGGAATGGTATGTCCACGCCGTATACGACTAACTTTTCTGAGTCGCCCGGCCGCTTGATTCCGTATTCCGTACTGTGAAGCTTGTTGTTTGCCTCATCGTTGCGGCCTTCCTCGGCCGCAGTCAATCGCCGGACGCTGCCACCACGCCACCCAGCACCGCTCCGCTCACAGTGGAGGAGATCATGGCGCGCGTCGCTGCCAACCAGGATCGCGCCGAAAAAGCTCGCACCGGGTTCGTCTATGAGCAACACATCAAAGTGTCGAGCCGCCACACCAATGGGAAGCTGGCCCGCGAAGAAGTCTCCGACTTTCTGGTGACACCCACCGAAACCGGCGTGGACAAAAAGCTGGAGAAGATCAGCGGCAGCTACTGGCACAAAGGCAGCTATCTCACGTACGAAGAGGAGCGCCCCGGAGACGGAGAGGGCCTGGATGGCAGTCTGGTTCGGGATTTCCGCGACGACCTGGCGAACGATAAATCCAAGGACGGACTCGCCAAGGATCTCTTCCCGCTCACCAGCGAGGAACAGAAGCAATACAAGTTCACCTTGGCCGGCACGGAAACCAGGCAAGATCGCACCGTCTACCGCATCACGTTCCGGCCCGCTGACAAAGACGACCTGGATTGGGCGGGCGAAGCTGTCGTCGATGCGGCTGAATTCCAGCCCATCACCGTTGATACCAAGCTCTCGCGGCGCCTGCCGTTCTTTGTGCGCACAATGCTGGGCACCGATGTTCCGGGTCTCGGTTTCAGCGTTCGCTATCAGCGCCAAGCTGACGGCGTTTGGTTCCCGGTGAGCTTCGGCACCGAGTTTCGCCTCCGCGCCGTGTTCTTCATCAACCGCAACCTGGCACTGTCACTGGAGAACAAAAACTTCCGGCACACCAATGTCGAGAGCGCGATCGAATATAAGACTGACCAAACGCCGTAGGCTCGATGGCTTCACTCAATCGGCTTGATCACGACGGAGCGATCGCCCGCGCGAGCGTCATTGAGTTGCCGCTCCAATCATCGCGGGGCTCGGCGGCAGCGCGGGCGAAGGTCCATAAGCGAACGCGTTCGTAATCCAGGTCGAGCAGGCTGGCGACGCGGCGGATCGTTCCAAGCGGGTCAGCGCGCAGCCTCGCGCTGCAGTTGAACAGGTGCTGTGTGGCATCGTAGGCTGGATCTCCGACGAATGGTTTGGGATCGATGACGAGCCACGGCTTTCGCTCCGAGCGAAGAATGTTGCCTGCGTGCAAGTCGGTAGCCAGGAGCACCGCCGCACGTGCGGTGCGAGGCAACTCCTTAAAAAGTGTCAGTCCTCCGCGGACCAACCCCTTGTCGGGCCAGTGTTCAATCTGCGCGAGCGTCTCCTCAGTCCAGTAGCCCATCATCGTCGAAAGAGGGCGAAAGGAATGTGGTGCGCATGGCGAGCGCCAAAGACGGCGCAGAAGGCCCGTGATGACCAGATCTTGTTCAGGCTCTGGCAACGTCCTCAACAGAGTCCCTGGCTCGCAACGCTCCAGCAGCATGGCTCCAAGTTGATCATCGGCAGCAAGCAATAGTACCGTCGGGTCTCCGTTCCAGAAGCGCAGCCCTTGCAGTTCGTGCTCACCTTCCATGTGCGGCATGCCGAGCTTGAGTACTGCGGATCTCCCGTCCGCGAGTGTGACCGGTGCTACCCAAGCACAGCTGGCCCCCTCATATGGCGCACCGAGCGTGAGCGACCATCGGCGCTCCAGACCTCGTACAGCGTCCGGCAACCGGTCGAGCCATGCCAAGCGCCCAGGCGATTTGCGGCAGTTGGTAGCGAGCCACCTCGGGACATTCAATGCCATGCCTTCATTGTGATTGTTTGGTTTTCGATGCGGTTGGGTACCGAGTTTCGTCTCCTCTTCGTACGCTTCACTAACTGGCTTCCGTTGAGCATCGACTTTGGCAAAATGCTGACGACGATTTTCAAGCGCGTCTGCACGTTCCCGTGGTGACAGCCGAGGGAGAATAGTCGCCGAAGGCCGAATGCTCTTGATGACGACGGACTCGTCTAAGCCCCATTGGACGGCCGAGGAGACTCTCAACGGCTTGCCGTTGCTCGGGCGAGAGATCTTTCACTTGGTGGAGCATTCCAATACCCTCTCCACAATTGTCTCGCTTGGGGGCTGCGGCGGTCTGCCAAGGCCTACCCGTTTGTAATGCGACCGCGCACCAACCTCCCGGTAAGCGTAGACTGGGTAATTAGATGGCGGTTGGCAATAATATTTCCCTCCCAGAGCATCTGCTCGCTGAGATCCAGAACGCTGCGCTGGCAGAGCACCGCAGCGTCGATGAGATATTCGCCGATGCGGTCAAACGTTACCTGGACGATCGCTCATGGACAGACTTGCTGCAATACGGGCAGGAAAGAGCCGAGGCGATAGGCATCAAAGAGTCTGATATCGGCCGGGTTATTTCGGAATCGCGCGCTGAACGTCGCGAGCGCCGGTAGCTATTTTGATTAGCGCCACGCTTGATACGAACGTCTATATCAAGGTTTAACCGAGTTCCCCGGTGTTACCCTGAGTGCCGATGCGCTACATCTTCCCTACTGCGGCCTTTGCCGCCCTGGCCGCCTGCCTTTCTGCCCAAACGCCTGCGGCAACGGCCACACCGGCGTCTACGGTGCTGACTCCGGAGCAGGCACTCAAAGTCCGCCGCATCTCCGATCTCAACTTTTCTCCCGACGGCTCGCGGCTGATTTGCGTCGTCTCCGAGCCACCCAAGGGTGAGACACCGGTGACCCATCTCTGGCTGCTGGATGTCGCGAGCGCGGACTTCCGGCAGTTCACTTACTCGCCGAAATCGGAGAGCTCGCCGCGATGGTCGCCCGACGGCAAGACTCTTGCCTTCCTCTCAAGCCGCGGAGAAAAGATGCAGATCTACCTCATCCGCACAGATGGCGGCGAAGCGGCCGCGTTGACCTCGGGCAAGAACGCTGTTGGCGAGTTCCGCTGGTCACCGGATGGCGCGCAAATCGCCTTCCTCGCCAGGGAACCTCCTACAGATGCCGAAGAGAAAAAGGAAAAGGATAAAGACGACGCGAAGGTTTCGGACCGGGAACAGGACCTCAATCGGATCTGGGTAATCGACGTCCCTACCAAGAAGGTACGTCAGGTGACGAAGGGTACCTGGCGCATCGATCAGTTTGAATGGTTGGCGCCTGACCGGCTGCTGGCCGTCGCTTCCAATAAGCCTAAAGAAGAGGTCTGGAATCAGTCTCTGTACACCGTCTCGGTTGCTGATGGAAAGTTCACGTTCTTCAACCAGCCCGCGCAGCCATTCGGCGGCATTACAGTGTCACCCAACCGAGCGACGTTGTCGTTTGTCGGTCCGCGCAACGCGGGGCCGGATCCGCACGACCTCTATCTCCAGAGCACGAGCGGTGGGGAGGCACGTAACGTAACTGCCTCCATTGATCGCGATGTTCGCGGCGTGAAGTGGCAGGACGCTGCCACACTCTACGCCATCGTTCCCAACGGCTTCTACTCGAGGCTCGTCCGCGTGCCGGTGAGCGGAGCCGCGCAGTTGGTCGAACTGCCCGGCCTCGCGGGGTCGTTCGACGTCGCTCGTGACGGCGCACTCGCCTATGTCGGCGGCGGCTTCAATCACCTGAACGAGCTTTTCTTCACGACGGCAAACCACGATGCGGTTCAGATCAGCCACTTGCAAGAGGCCGATTGGAAGGGTATCAAACTCGCCGATGCCGAGGTTTTCACTTATAAGAGTTTCGATGGTATGCCCGTTCAAGCCGCTTTGATGAAGCCGACTGGCGCCACTGACAAACTTCCATTGATTCTCTATGTACACGGCGGACCGGCCGGAAGGTTTTCAGCTGACTACCAGGCATGGGCCCAACTCCTTGTTTCGCGGGGCGTCCAGGTGCTGATGGTGAATCCGCGCGGTTCCAGCGGCTACGGCGAAGAGTTTCTAAAGGCGAACAAAGCCGACTGGGGTGGTGGCGATTTCAAGGACCTCATGGCCGGCGTGGACTCCGTGATCGCACGCGGCCAGACGGACCCCGATCGGCTCGGCATTGGCGGTTGGTCCTATGGCGGTTACATGGCGGAATGGGCTATCACCCAGACCAACCGCTTCAAAGCGGCGGTCTCCGGCGCGGGCATGTTCGATCTCGCGGCGGAATTTGGCACAGAAGTCGGGCCGGAAGGTGACGAGTGGTACTTCGGAACTCCGTGGGAACATCCCGAGCGCTTCATTCACAGCTCGCCCTACACCTACATTAAGAACGCCCGAACACCAACGCTGATCCTCCAGGGCGAGAACGACCCCGTCGACCCCGTTGGTCAATCTACCGCTTTGTACCGCGCACTGAAACGCTACGGCGTTGAAACGGAACTTGTCGTTTATCCGCGCGAACCGCATGGCCCTCGCGAAGAGAAGCATCAACTGGACGTACTCACCCGAATGACCAGTTGGTTCGACCGCTATCTGAGACCAGCGAAGTAAGTGACGCTATTGGGCGGAGCCATCCCACCGGACCACTACCAGCGTGATGTCGTCCTCTTGCTCGGCTTCGGGCGGTCTCCCCGACCAGCGCGACAACTCAGCTAAGAAGTCATCGCAAAACTGGTCGGAGCTGGGCGCCGCTGACGTCTCCATGAACTGCTGGATCCGTTCTTGCTCGAACTGTTCCTCCGCGGCATTGGTGGTTTCGGGAATTCCGTCGGTGCAAAGCACAGCCCGATCACCGGGCGCCACGGGCACCTCAATGCTGCTATAGGTGGCGTGCGGGAACATTCCGATGAACAAGCCATTCTCAATCACTTCGCGCGTGCCTCCAGGCGACCCATTCCCCAACAACATCGCCGGATGCGCGGCGCCGGCGTAGCGGATCGAATTCTTCTCCAGGTCCACGAACATGTATGCGGCGGTCACGTAATGCCCTTGAAACTTTCCGCAGAGTGCCTGATTCAGACCTGCCAGAACCTTCGCCGGGTCCGACGCATTCGGTGTTTGCGATGCTAGCGCGATCTTCAGCATCGAAGCGACCAACGCGGCCGGGACGCCGTGCCCCGAGACATCCGCGATAAAAACGCCCAGGTGCTTGTCGTCCACTGGAATGAAGTCGTAGAAATCGCCCGCCACCGAAGTCATCGGGCTGTAGCGAGCCGCAATGTCCAGGCCCTGAATCCGTGGGATCTGTTTCGGCACAATCGACAACTGAATCTCGCGAGCCAGGGCGAGTTCCTTTTGTATGGCGAGCAACTGATTCGCCAGTTGTTGGCGGGTTCCCCGCAGCGCCAGGTGCGTTTGCACCCGTGCGCGGACCACCGCTGGCGAAAACGGCTTGTGGATGTAGTCCACTGCGCCTACATCGAAGCCTCTGGTTTCGTCTTCGCTCTCCGTTTTGCCGGTCAGGAAGATGACCGGGATCTCCTTTGTCTCAGCGTCCGATTTTAGGCGGTTGCAGACTTCGTAGCCGTCCATACCCGGCATCATCACGTCGAGCAGGATCAAGTCGGGCGGCGGCGCGACCTTCACCAGTTCCAGCGCTTTTGCGCCATTGGTGGCGATGCGGATCTTGTAGGTGTCCTTCAGTATGGAGTTCACCACCTGAATGTTGGAGGGTTCATCATCCACTAACAGCAGAATCTTTTTGTCTTCCCCGTTGCTCACGACGCACTCCCTCCGTTCAATCCTGAATTGCGGGCAATCTCGCTCAACTTGACCAGCGCGCCATCAAAATCGAAATCGTTGATCGCGGCACCCAGGGCGTCGAGTTGCGTCTTGGGAACCTTAACCATAAACACTGACTCCACGCCGGCAAAGGCCTCTGATGCATCTCCGTCGCTGGCCTCGAGCAGGGCCTTGAGCCGCGCCATCGCTGCGCCGGCCGCGTCCCGGTTGAACGGCGCGCCCGGCTTAGCCTCGGTTTCAGGCGCCGCGATTGTGCCCAGTGCGCTCTCAATCGCGGCCACCTGGCTGCCCAGCAGGCTTTGAAACTCGGCCAACGCCGCCGGCGCGCTCGCGTCGTTTTCTCGTATGGCCCGCTCCAACCTTTCTGCGGATGTTTGAATCTGCTTGATTCCCAGATTTCCGGCAACGCCCTTCACTGTGTGCGCAACGCGCTCGGCCAGCTGCCGGTCGCCGCTTGCAAGAGCCGTCGTAATCTGTCCGGCTGCCTCGCCTTGCTTGGTGGCGAACTGTTCAATCAGGCTCCGATAAAGGCGACGATTCCCCGCCAGCCGGCGCAGCCCGTCTGACACGTCGACGCCCTCGATGTATGGGATGGCTACCTCCTCCACCTGGCGGGCCGGACTCTCCGGCGCAACAGTGCCGCGGGCCGCGCCATCCGAGACTTCGCTCTTGGCGCTCGCACCTTTCGGCCTCACCCATCGACTCAACGTCATAAACAGGGCATCGGGATCAATCGGTTTGCTGACGTGGTCGTTCATGCCCGCGTCGAGGCAGCGCTGGCGCTCCTCTACCAACGCGTGAGCGGTCATCGCAATGATCGGAAGCTTGGCGAAGCGGGGATCGGCACGGATTTTGGCTGTGGCCTGGTACCCGTCCATTTCAGGCATCTGAAGGTCCATGAAGACAACATCGTACGGCGACGGGGACCCGCCTGCCACCACTTTCTCCACCGCCTCTTTGCCGTTGTTAGCAATCTCAACTTGGACGCCCGCACTCTCCAGCAACTCCATCGCAATCTGTTGGTTGATCAGATTGTCCTCCGTAAGGAGAACCCGAACGCCGGTCAGTTGGTCGGCATGCACATCGGAGGCCTCCACTACCGGCCGCGGTTCCTCGCTCCCCCCGGCGAACAGCGATACCAATGTGTCCACCAGCATCGACCGCGTCACCGGCTTTAGAAGGAAGCCATCGATTTTTAGGCGTTCGGCCTCCTCCCGGACTTCCTCGTTGCTGAATGCCGTGACCATTACCAGCGCCGGTTGTTTCTTCAGCTCCGGACTCTGCTTTATGAGCCGGCTCGCTTCCAGCCCGTCCATGCCCGGCATGCGCCAGTCCATGAAGATTACATCGTATGGGTCTGTCCCATCGTGCTGTTTTACCGCGGCAATCGCTTCCGGCCCAGAACCCACCACATCCACCTTGCTGCTGAGGTCGGCCAGCGCATCGGCGAGAATCTCTCGCGCTGCCGAGTTGTCATCCACAACCAGAACGGATAAATTCTGCAGTTGGGGCGGGTGGAACTTGTCTCGAACGACACCCGAGCCCAGGCCCAACCAAGCGGTGAACAGAAAGGTGCTGCCTACGCCCGGTTCGGTTTCAAGCCAGATCTGTCCGCACATCAGCTCCACGAGTCGCTTGCTGATAGTGAGCCCAAGGCCGGTGCCACCGTGTTTGCGCGTGGTCGACATATCCGCTTGCGTGAACGGTTGGAACAATCGCGCCGCTTGTTCGGGAGTCATCCCGGCGCCAGTGTCTTTTACCGAGAACTCGAGTTTCACCTGGTCACCAGTGGCTTCCACCTCGCGGACCCTCACCTGCACTTCGCCTCGCTCCGTGAACTTCACCGCGTTGTTGACGAGATTGGTGATGATCTGACCCAGCCGCAGCGGATCTCCCTCCAAATGCTGCGGGACGGAACTCGGTACGTCCGCCAGAAACTCAAGCCCTTTCTCGCTGGCTTTCTGCCCCGTAATCGTCGTAACGGTGGCGATAACATCGTCGAGCTCGAATGGCGTCGTCTCCAGATCCAGCTTTCCAGCCTCGATCTTAGAGAAGTCGAGGATGTCGTTGATGATTCCCAGCAGCGATGTGCCCGCGTTGTGAACCTTGCCGATGTAATCCCGCTGTTTCGGCGTGAGTTTAGTTTTAAGTGCCAGGTGCGACAGCCCGATGATGGCGTTCATCGGCGTGCGTATTTCGTGGCTCATGTTGGCCAGGAACATCGACTTCAAAGCGGTCGCCTCTTCAGCCTTTAGCTTGGCCGCTTGCAATTCCTCGTTGGTCTCCTTCCGCTGGATACCGAGGCCCACCCTGGTGGCGGCATGCCCCAGCATGTTGAAATCTTCCTTGGAAAGGGGGCTGCTGCCGAACGTCATCATGACTCCGGCCACTCGGGGCCCCACCAACAAGGGGTAGCCGCTGCAGTAGATAGTTTTCCCTTGCGTCTCGACGGAGCGCGCCTCCAAACGTTGGTGCGTGAGCGCAATCTCCTTTGCGGTCTGCTCATCCACTTCCGTATGCTCATCGCCGGCGCTGGCGAATAGTGTTAAGGCTTCAGTTGTCGCGTTCCACATCCAGATGCGCGTCATGTCCACTTTCAATCCACGCGTAACCGCGGCGGCGCACTGCCGCAACATGTCCTGGAACTCGCCCTCTTCTACCATCGCGCTCCCAATATCGGAGGTCATCGCGTCATAGCGTGCTCTTCGTTGGACCGCTTCCTCCGCCTGCTTCCGCTCCGAAATGTCGCGAATGGTGCCCTGCAAGATCTCCCGGCCGCCTAACTCCAGCTTGCTCATCAGCACGTCCGCCGGAAACAGTCTGCCGCTCATGCACCGGAGCATCCACTCAAAGCGATGGCTGCCTTCTTGCATGGCGGCGCTGATCTTCTGCGCCAACTCCCCTGAACTCGCCACGCCCGATTGATCCGCAGCCGAAAAATCTTCTAGCTTGTGCTGAAGAAACTCTTCCCGGCTTCGGCATCCAAAGAAACTCAGGGCGGCCCCATTGCAATCCAGAAAACCGGTTGAATCCAGCAACACCATCGCATCGCCGGAGGATTCGTACATCGTCCGGAATTTTGCTTCGGAGTCTTTCAGGAACTGTTGTTGTTTTCGTAGCTCATCCGCCTGGCGCCGGGTTTCGTCCACTTTCTCTCGGATGTCCTTCACCATCTTGTTGAAGGTCCCGGTCAACTTGCCGAGCTCATCCTTCGACGTCACCGGCACGTTCACAGAAAGATCGCCCGCGCCAACCCTCTCGGCTGCGTGAAGCAGCCTCTCTACCGGTTTCACAATAACCCGTGTCAGACCGAGTGCCGCCAGCGCCGTCAGCAAGGCGATGATCAGGCCCCACAGCCGCAGCCGATGCCGCAGGTCATAGACGGGCGCCAGTGCTTCATCCAGGTCAATTTGCGAGGCCATCATCCAGTGCGTGCCCAGAATGTTCAACGGTCCGAAGGACACCAGCTTCTGGCGGTCTTCAAGTCCCAGTTCGATGATGGTGCCTTCTTGACCCGCCAGGCCCATTTTCACGGAGGGCAGCCGCACTTCCTGCTGGAGCGCGGTCGTTCCAAAGGCGCGGGTCCGCATCTTGCCTTCCGCCGACAGCTTTCGCATGGCCATGGTCTCGGCGAAGTAGCGGTCCGGATTCTCAATGAACCCCCGCTCGTTGGAGCGCAGCATGAAGTCCGCTCCCACAATCCGCGTGTCACCCGTCTTGCCCAGCCCGTCGCGCTCCCAATTCCGGTTGCCCGAAACGACGCGGTCAAACTCCGCGTTGGAGACCTGGAACACCAGCACGCCGAGGCGTTCCCGCCCATCCCAGATCGGGCTCGCCACGAAAGCTGCGGCCGCGCCCATTGCCGGCTCAAAGCTCTCGAAGTCCGAGAAAAACACCGCGTCGCGATCAGCGGCGGCCTCCGCCATCGCAAATACCTTCGCTAGTCCGCTGTTCTTGTACGGCCCCGACTCCAGGCTTGTCCCGAAGCTAGGGTCCTTGGCCACGCTATAGACGATGCGCCCAGTCTTGTCGTCAATCAGGTACAAGTCCCGCCAACCCAACTCCTGAACGGTCCTACGGAGTTGCGGATGATACTTCGCATGCACGCGGTCATATTCAGTCTCGCCTGGAGCTTCGTTGAAGTCCCTCCTACGGTCGCGCGAGAAAGGATTCTTCACAATGTAGCTGTACTGCAGATGGTTTGCCCCGCTGCTGCGCGGAAAATATTCTTCCGGCTTCGAGCGCAGCGGCATCATGCTCTGAAGCTTGGGGAGAAACTGATCGCGGTAAAAAGCGTCAATCGCCGCCTTTTCGTCGGCAGGAACAGGGAAGCGGTCAAGCTTCCAGAGCGCATCACGGAACTCGCGGGTCGCCTGCACGATCTCCTGGTCTCCACTCATTGCGATGACCTGGCCTTCGAGTGTGTGGAAATAATCCTCTATTTGGTCGGCTTTGGCCCGCCGCAAGCCGGTGAGCTGGTTTTCCACCGCCTTGATAAGGCTTTGCTCGGAGCTCTTGTAGGAAACGTAGCCGGTCACCAGGACCGTCAGCGCGCCCAGCCCCAGCAAAACTAGCATCAGTTTGCGGCGAATCTTCATCGTCGAGAATCCGGCCTGTTGCTACACGTCGAACTCAGGCTGGTAGTCCTTCCAGATGCCCGTCGCTGCGTAGACCTTTTGTGGATGCGCTTCCTGCGCGTGCTTGCTGGTTCTCGCCCATTGCCAGGCGTGCTGGCTTTCCGATGCTTGGAAGTAAACCGTCTCGCCCTGCAGCAGAGCGGTCCCGGTCACCACCATTCCCGCGACCTCCTCCCACTTGTCCGCGCCGATCACTGCGATCCGCGCAATATGGTTCGTGTACTTCTGCAGGAACCGCATCTCTTCCCAGCGAGCCTTCCAGTTGGCGCCTTCCATTTCAGAAAGGTCCGCCACGATCCCGATAGGCCGGCTCCGGCGCTCGGCGATCAGAAACTTGATCTGCTCCTCAAACGCTTCCACTTCTTCAGCGGTAATCTCCCCCGTGGCTTTAAAACCGATTGCGCCGCCATGACTCTCTTTTAGTCGTTCGATCATAATCTGCTCCATTTCAAGTTTCGGCCCTACGTGCATCGCGGCCACAATCGGGGCGGGGAACTCGCCGGAACTATGTCGAGTTTCGGCCCACCCGCTCTATTCTGGCAGGTCGCAGTTACGGCTTGCCGCAGCGAATCACACGGCTCTCTGCTCTTCTGTGCCATGCTCTCCCCTGCGTCTACTATAGGACGCTTTTGCACGAATTCGAGGCCGGCACGATCCCATCGGAGCGCCGCCCCTCACCTGTCGCTTCAGACAGTTGGCAAATCTACGTCTATCGCCTACCTTCAAGGGTTAGGGCGGCTGTGCCGGTGAAACCACAGGCCGCTAGAATTGAAGCAATTCTTATTTTCAAAGGGACGATGATTATGAAAAATCAGCTAAAACAGTCAGTGGTGTTCACACTGATCGCATCACTCCTCGTGGCTTATCCGGGCGTCTCCTTTGCTCAAACGTCTCCTCAACCTTCGCCGGCCCCTAGCCTCGGCGTGGCGGTCGGGCTGCCCGATGAAGATCCCTGGCCCCGCGTTGTTCAGTTTGAGGGAAACACCATCAAGATCTATCAACCGCAGATCCAGAGCTGGACCGGCAATCTGCTCGATGCGTACGGCGCCGTCGCCATCAAAAGCGCGGCAGGAACCACCGACTACGGTGTTGTCTTTTTCACAGCAAGCACGGAAGTGGATAAAGTAAACAGAATCGTGACTCTGTTTAACCTCAATCTGAACAAGCAGAACTTTCCCACCCTGCCCGGCAATGGGTCCCAGTTCACCGGCATCCTTAAGAACTACATGCAGGGCAACCACAGCATTCCACTCGATGAACTAGAAGCTGACCTCGCCACAACCGACGCCGCTGCCAAACAGAAAACATACACGCTGCAGAACGCTCCTCCGGTAATCATCTTCTCCACCACACCCGCGGTGCTGGCTCTGATCGTCGGCGACCCCGTGCTCCGCCCGGCTGGAGACAGTCTTCAGAAGGTGCTCAATTCCCGCACCATGATTCTGTTCTCCCAATCCAAGAACATGTTTTACCTTGCGCTGATGGATGGCTGGGTGCAGTCTCCTTCGATCACCGGACCGTGGGGCAAAGCGGAACACGAACCGACACGCGACCTCAATAAGGTGAAGCAGCAGCTATTGGCAGCCAATGAGAATCAGCCCCTTGGCAATCCCAAGCAGTCACTCAAAGATGCCTATGAGGATAGCGACGTGCCCACCGTCTATTCGGCAACCGTTCCAGCCGAACTGGTCCTGTCGGATGGCCCGCCCCAGTTCGTACCCATTCTGGGAACCAACCTGCTGTACGTCAGTAATAGCGGCTCCGATATTTTCATGGACAGCGCCAGCAACAGCTATTACCTGTTGCTGGCAGGCCGGTGGTTCTCCTCCAGCGCCATGACCGGTGTTCCATGGATGTATGTCTCGGCGTCCGCCCTTCCGTCGGACTTCGCGAAGATTCCTCCATACTCGCCGAAGGCCAGTGTGCTGGTTTCCATCCCCGGAACTCCGCAGGCCAAGGAGGCGCTGATCGCCAATTCCATTCCCCAGACTGCCACAATCACACGCAACGCAGCCACGTTGAACGTCACCTACGGGGGCGCGCCTCAGCTTGCTCCTATTCCGGAAACTTCTCTTCAGTACGTCGTCAACACCGTCACTCCCGTCATATACGATCCGGCCGTCAATAACTACTACGCTGTGCAGAACGGCGTGTGGTTCACCTCCGGCAACGCCAACGGACCGTGGGCGGTGGCAGCCTCCGTACCGGCAGCCATCTACACCATTCCACCTTCGTCGCCGCTGCACTATGTCACCTACGTGTATGTCTACGGATCAAGCCCGCAGTATGTCTACGTCGGCTACACGCCGGGATACTACGGGACCGTCGTCTCGTCCGATGGCGTCGTCGTGTACGGCACCGGCTGGACATATGCGCCGTATATCGGAACGACTTTCTATGTTCCGCCTCCCTATACCTACGGTGTCGGTGCTGGTTTTGCCTGGAGCGCGGCCGCTGGTTGGGGTTTAGGATTCGGCATTGGCATGGCAGTCGGAGCAGCCTGCGGTCCCTGGTGGGGTCCGGTTGGGGGTTGGGGTTGGGGATATGCCGCGCCGGCCTGGGGCTGGGGTGGTTATGGTGGAGCGGCCGCAGCCAATGTCTACGGCCATTGGGGCAACTATGCATACTCCGGCACGCGCGCCGCCTGGGCGAATCCTTACACGGGTAACATCGGCGCAGCGAGCGGAGGCCGCTACTACAATCCGGTCACGGGCGCCAGCGGTGGGGCCGAGCGCGGCGCGAATTACAACGCTTATACCGGCACCGCGACCGCCGGCGCAAGAGCCGCCGGTTACAATCCCACCACCGGCATGGGTTACGAGGGCGGACGCGGCACGGCCAGCAACGCCTACACGGGCAACTACGCTTCGGGCGTTCATGGCGCTGAATACAACGCCAACACCGGCGTGGTCCATGGCGGCGCCGCGGGAACCGTCGGGAATGCGTATACCGGCCAGTCGGCGAGCGGAAGCGGCCGTTACGCTTACAACACCAAGACCGGAAACGGTGTCGGCTACGCCAATAACAACGTGTATGCCGACCATGACGGTAACACTTATAAGTACAGTCCCAGCACCGGCGCCCAGCAACACACCAGCAGCGGATGGCAAAACACGTCGGCTGATCACGCCAATTCGCTGAGCCAATCCTCGGCGGCCCGCAGCCAAGGCTCCCAACGTTGGGGGAGCTTTCACAACGGCAGCAGCGGTGGCGGCTGGGGGAGCTCCGGCCACGATGGCGGGTGGGGTGGCGGTGGTTCGCGCGGATTCAGCGGCGCAAGCGGTGGTGGCTTCCGTGGCTTCGGCGGTGGTGGCTTCCACGGCTTCGGCGGCGGTGGCTTCAGCGGCGGAGGCTTCCGTGGAGGCGGCTTCGGCGGCGGTGGCTTCCGACGCTAGCGCTGCGGCAATTACCAAGCGCTAACAAAGCGGCCCTGTCCAGGCATCCCCTGAACCGGGCGGCTCTCGTTTTCTTCTAATGATCGGTTTTTACCAGCTGATCTTCTCCAAGTCGAACGTTTGTGCCAGTCGGTTCAACTGGCCACGAAGCACGACCCACTGCTGCGCCGTGGGTGGGTCGAGGTGCCACTTCACCATCGTCCGGTTTATGTCCTTGGCAATCATAATGGCTTGATTCACGAACACCCGAGTCTTTTGCATATCGTGGCTACGGTTCCAGGAGTCGCCCACTTTATCCATCGTTGCGTCGAGATTGTTCGCAGCGGTATTCAGCTCGCTTTCGTGGGTGGTGTTGTTGAGGGCACTATGATTTATGGCCCTGCGCAAATTCTTCTTGAAGCTGTTTGATTCCTTTACGCAGTCGTTAACGACTTGGGTCGTATGTTGGTAGTAACTGCCGGCAGGAGGCTGCGGTTGAGCGTACGTCGAAGCAGGGAGGAGGAGCGATACGGTCGCAAGGAGAAGCAGTGCGCACTTCAAGGTTCTTTGCTTCCTTTCCAGATTCGCGCCCCGTAGCGGTCTGCCGGCGAGTGCGATTACCCCTATTTCAGCACGGGAAGCTGATTGAGTCGGCAAACCGGTCGGCACGAGCGCCGGTGGCCACAGGGGAACCTCGGTTGCACCCGAGAAACGGGGCCACTATTTCGAAACGACTGACGAAGCTGTATTATCATCGTTTCGTTGAGGAAACGGGGACGACAGATGGCCAAGAAAGATAAGAAGCAAAAGAACAAGAAGAAGGAGCAGGAACAGAAACAGAAAACAGCCAAGGTTGTTGTTCCCGCCAAGAAGAAGCCGACAGGGGCATACCAAGATGGCATTCCCTTCGACCGGATCCAGTACCTGGAAGCCAAACTCATCCTGAAGCCCGATCGCTTTACGTCGGTCCAGAGCTTTCGGGATTTTGGCGCAATCGTGGCCGCTACGGCCAAAAAGACAGGGGTTGGCTTCGTTGCCGATCCGGATTCTGGCCGGCGGCCGGAAGTCCGCGAGATCATCTTCATGGACACGCCCGATTTCCGCCTCTACAACAACGCCTTCATCTTGCGGCGGCGCATCTCCTATGTGGACGGTTTTCCGGTGGGCGACCCTGAGATCGTTTTTAAGTTCCGTCATTCCGACGAGCAGAAAGCCACCGAGGTGGACGTGCGTCCCAAGATCTCCGGGAAGTACCGCGTCAAGTTCAAAGCTGAAGTATTACCGCTGAAAGATGAGATTGGCGGATACCGTATTCTGTATTCGCACAATTGTGTCTTCGGGTTGAGTCAGGTGCACGAGTCCAATAGAGCCGCCATGAGCACCCTGGCCAAAGTATTCCCCGCAGTCGCCGCCCTCCAGCAATCGTCTGATGAAAAGATTAGCCTGGTGAACGGTGGCATCGTCGAAGAAGTCCTCCTACCGCTTGGCCAGTTGGACTTTGGAAAAGGCAATGTCGGGAATTGTGATGTCGCCCTGTGGCGAACCCGCGGCGAGCATATGCCTCTGGTCGGAGAGTTTGCGTTTCAAGTCCAATTCCCAAGCCGGGAGGCCGTCGCCCAGAAGTCGAAGGATCTGTGTGCCCAGTTCTACGTCACGCTTCAGCATGCCGTGAAGGACTGGATCTCACTGGGAACAACCAAGACCGGGATGGTTTACCGCCTGAGAGGGATCACGCCCCAAAGCAGTGAATGACGTTGCGGCTTTCACGGTGGCCCAGCCTTGACCGGACGAACTGGGCGCTCTCATCGCGCGCAGCACCTTGGCCCGCATCTCTGTGCTCACTACACTGACGTTATTCAACACAGGCGAAACGCGCGCCGTGGAGACACTACTACAATGCCCCTTTGGCCGGCTGGGCTGTCTTGCCAGCATCCGTTTCCTCACGGACTGAGATGAGGGTCTGGACGAACCGGACTCGCAGTTCGGTCTTCGTGCTCCGCTTCCTCATAGACGTAGCAGCGGAAAGGGCAGTTAAAGCGGCCCAGCGCGATAAAGTGGTAGCACCCTGGGGGACAGGCATAGAGGAGCCTTCTAGTTGGCAGCGCAGATCACCTCGATGAAGTGGTTCAAGGTCATGCGAGCCGATATGACCGGCGTTCGCTTCGCCGTCAACGTCTTCATCGCAGCGGCAATCCTGTGGTTTACCCTGCGCGACATAGCCGACACAAACCCCATCTGGGCCATCGCCTCGATGATTGCGGCGGCCGACCCGCAGGTCAAAGAAGCAAGGCGCATGTTCCGCGCTCGCATCATCAACGTCTTGGTTGGCTGCGGCGTTGGGCTGGTATTCCTGGTTCTAGGTGGATCGCGCGAGTGGAAGCTGCCGCTTGCCCTGGCGGTCACCGTCCTCATCTCGTCCTACCTGGTCAAAATCACCACCATGTGGCGGCAGGCGCCTATAACAGCTGCCATCGTCATCGCTTCGGGCATCACGACCCATTCCAAAGTGATCGGCATCGAGCACGGCATCCACAAAGTGGGTGAAGTCCTTCTCGGCTGCTTCACGGGCCTGGTCGTCAGCTACACGATGTCGAAGATTTGGCCGGTTCCGGATCCCCCGAAGAAAGCCGAAACGTGAATTGGGTTTCTAGGCGCAGAACGACTCCAGCTGCTGAGGCATTTGCCTCGCTTTCTTAACGGAGCGGTTCCTTCCCGCCTGATTTAACGCACTCTTGGGACCATCCCTATTCGGTCGCTCAGTTGCGCGTAGAGTAGGTCGCATAGAGTAGGAAGTGACGGGGGCACTATGAATATTCGAGCATCGGGATCTTTCCGCAGTATCGTGTTTCCCACTGACTTCTCGAAGTCGAGTGAGGCCATTGCGGACCATGCGGCGGGCATCGCGAAAACGCTGAGTACCAAAGTTTGGCTTCTCAGTATCGAGCCGTGGCTGGAGGCGTGGCATGGAACCTCGGAGAGCTACTTCGGTCCCTTCACCGAAGCGGCAAGCGTCAAGCTGGAGCAAGAACGCCAGGTCTCCTCGGAGCTGCGCATGAAGATGCTGGAACGTTTCCAGAAACAGTATTTCAGTTCTGTGGAGAGCGAATGCTGCGTCCTTGGCGGAGGAGTCGCTGAGACCGTCGTCGAATTCGCTAAAGAAAAGGATGCCGGCCTGATCATGATGGCGACCCGCGGCCTGGGGCCGAAGCGGCGGTTCATGATCGGCTCCACCACCGCCAAGGTTTTGCACGATGCCCCTTGCGCGGTTTGGACTAGCCCGCATCCGTGCGAACTCGGGCCGTTCCATCCGTACCGGAACATCGTGATCGCCATGAACTATCGCAAGCTGTCGGCCGACCTGTTGGTCCGCGCCTCGGAAGTTGCCGACAAGTTTGGCGCCAGCTTGAGCGTCTATAGTGCCATTCCCGCTCTCGGAACGACCGAGCACGGGCTGTTCCTGAAGATGAAGCAGGAGATCGCGGCCACCATCAAATCGCAGCTGGCGCGGGAGAAGTTGAAAGCCTCTGTCCACCTGATCGAAGGCGATCCCGGCGAGGTCATCGGCCAAGTGGCGACGGAGATTGCCGCAGCCGATCTGATTATCACCGGACGTGGGCATCTCGACGAGGCCGCCGGCCATCTTCGTACGCATAACTACGAAATCATTTGGAACGCACCTTGCCCTGTAATCACGTTGTAGCGATATATTTGATACCAATAAGGCATCAGCCGGAAAGGCACTAGGAACACGCTCGTCGTTCCGACGACGACATGTGGCCTAACGCACAAGGCAATCGGTTTCCAAGAACGTCAGCATCATTCAGCGAGGAGAACAAGCACTATGGCAACGCAAACACATTCGCCGGTAGCAGACGAAATCGCCGATCATTCCCTCAGCGCCTACGGGAAAGCGCGATCCACCGTTCCAGGCGAACCGCTCAGCCCGGAAGAGCTGCGCAAGACCGACGCCTACTGGCGGGCCTGTACGTACATGGCCCTGGGGATGATTTACCTGCAAAAGAATCCGCTCTTGCGGGAATCTCTCAAGCCCGAACACATTAAAAACCGTCTCCTCGGACACTGGGGATCGAGCCCAGGCTTGGCGTTTTGCTACATCCACCTGAACCGTTTGATCAAGAAATACGACCAGAATATGATCTTCATGGCGGGACCCGGGCACGGCGCGCCCGGCGTACTCGGACCGGTCTACCTTGAGGGCAGTTACTCCGAGATCTACACTGGCAAGAGTGAAGACGAGGAAGGCTTGTGCGAATTCTTCAAGCAGTTTTCCTTTCCGGGCGGTATCGGCAGCCATTGCACGCCTGAAACACCGGGCTCCATCCATGAGGGCGGCGAGCTGGGCTACGTGCTCTCGCACGCTTGTGGAGCGGCCTTCGACAATCCCGACCTGATCGTCGCCGCCGTGGTCGGTGATGGAGAATCGGAAACCGGGCCGCTCGCGACCTCCTGGCACATCAACAAGTTCCTCAACCCCGTTCGCGATGGCGCTGTTCTCCCCATCCTTCACTTGAACGGCTACAAGATCAATAACCCGACCCTGCTGGCTCGCATCACCCACGACGAGTTGGAGAGCCTGTTCCAAGGTTACGGCTGGACGCCTTACTTCGTTGAAGGTTCCGACCCTCAAAGCATGCACCAGGCCATGGCCGCGACCACCGAGCGAGCGGTTTTGGAGATACGCGAACACCAGCGTGAAGCCCGCCAGTCGGGCGTTGCCGAGCGGGTTCGCTGGCCCATGATCGTGCTGCGCTCGCCCAAAGGCTGGTCTGCCCCCGCCGAGGTGGAAGGTCACAAACTGGAAGGCTCGTGGCGTGCTCACCAGGTTCCACTGGCCAACGTCAAGAGCGATCCTGAACAATTCAGCATCCTTGAGAACTGGCTGCGCGCGCATAAACCGGAGGAGCTGTTCGACCAGAACGGCCGGCTAATTCCGGAGCTGAGAGAGCTCGCACCGCAGGGTACCCGGCGTATGGGGGCTAACCCCATCACCAATGGCGGCCTGCTCAAGAAAGCTCTGCGCCTGCCTGATTTCCGGGAATATGCCATTGCCGTTGAAAAACCCGCGCAAATTCAGGCCGAGAACACCCGCCCCATGGGTAAGTTCCTACGGGACGTGATGAAGTTCAACATGCACAACTTCCGCGTCTTCGGTCCTGACGAGAACACCTCCAACAAGCTCGATGACATCTACGAAGTCAGCAAGAAGTTCTGGATTGAGCAATACTTCCCCGAAGATGCCGACGGCGGCGAATTGGCCACCGACGGGCGTGTTGTGGAAATGCTCTCCGAGCACACGTTGGAAGGGATGCTGGAAGGCTACTTGCTGACGGGCCGGCACGGTTTTTTTTCGACCTATGAAGCCTTTGTCCACGTCATCGATTCCATGTTCAACCAGCATGCGAAATGGCTTTCTATCTGCAATCAGCTGTCCTGGCGTCATGAGGTTGCCTCGCTGAATCTGCTGATCACGTCAACCGTGTGGCGCCAGGACCACAACGGGTTCACGCATCAGGACCCAGGCTTCCTGGACGTCGTGGTGAATAAGAGCGCAGCGGTCACCCGCATTTACCTGCCGCCCGACGTGAACTCCCTGCTGTCCGTAGCCAATCATTGCCTGTGCAGCGAAGACTACGTCAACGTCATCGTCTCCGACAAGCAGAAGCATCTTCAGTTTCTCGACATGGATGCCGCCATCAAGCACTGCACCAAAGGCATCGGCCTCTGGGAATGGGCCTGCAACGACGAAGGTTACGAGCCCGACGTCGTCGTCGCCTCGGCCGGCGATATCCCGACGCAGGAAGCGTTAGCCGGCATCGCTTTGCTTCGCGTTGAGTTCCCGGACCTGAAGATCCGTTATGTCAACGTGGTCGACCTGTTCAAACTTCAACCCAGCACGGAACATCCTCACGGATTGACGGATCGGGATTTTGACTCTCTGTTCACCTGTGACAAGCCGATAATCTTCAACTTCCATGGCTATCCCTGGCTGATTCATCGCCTGGCATACCGTCGCAACAACCACGCCAATCTGCACG